>CALATR010001274.1 GCA_937891875.1 uncultured Pseudomonadota bacterium
CCTGCCCGCAGCAACGCGACGTCCTGCAGCTCGGACATCGCCCCGCCACTCCCCTGGTTGAAGGTACGCGACTCCCCGCCAGACGATCGCAGCCCCGCCACCCCCTCGCTCGCGGCGACGCGACTCCTCGCGACACCCGCGCAGCCGGCTACGCCCTCGCCGGACCCTCCGCGCACTTCGCCCGCCTCTCCCACGCACCCTCCGATCGGCATAGAGTCCGCGCGTATCGCGTCTGCAGCTGCACGGAGTCCGCATGCCCACCGCCACCCGTCGCCACGTGCTGTCCCTGCTCGGTGCGGGGGTGGGGATGATGGCGTTGCCCGCGCTGTCCTGGGCGGGTGACTCGTGGCGGGGGACCCTGTGGATCGTGGGGGCTGGGGCGTTCGGGGAGGACGTGGCCAGGGCCATGGTGCTCGTCGCGAACCTGCAGGCCCGACCCGTCGCCAGCGCGTCCGACGCCACCATCGCCGGCGGAGACGTCGTGCTCCTGCAGGTGAGCGCGCCGACCGGCACACCCGCCCAGCTCGCCACCGAGATCGGCAACCGGGTCGCGTCCATCCGTGAGCGTGGCGCCCACCCCGTCCTGCTCGGCGCCCGGGTCGACGGGGCCGCGGCCGAGGCCTGGTCCATCGCGCTCACCGCCCTCGCCGACGAGCTGGGTGCGCCGCTCATCGATCGGTCCGCCCTGCACCTCGCGGTCGACGCCCCCCGTGCCACCGCCGGCCCCCTCGGCGAGGCGAGTGCCGTCGTGCGAAGGCTGGGCTTGTACTTCCCACTTCGCGAGTACGGCGCCCGCTCCGTCCGCATGCCGGTGGGCCTGCACTCCAGCGCCTGCGCCAAGACCATGCCCGCGGTCGCCTACGTGCCTGACGACGTGCCCAAGGGTGGCCTGCCCGTGCTCTACCTGCTCCACGGCGCGTGGGGCGCGTTCAGCGACTGGTCCCTCGCCGCCCACGAGCGCCTGCTCGATCTCGCCGCTCGCCACCGGGTGATCCTGGTCTGCCCCCACGGCGAGCCCTTCGGCTGGTACCTGGACAGCCCCCAGGTCGCCGAGAGCCAGATCCGCACCCACCTCATCGATGAGCTCGTGCCCCACGTGGACAAGACCCTGCCGACCAACGGCCGGCGGTCCGTCGGCGGGCTCTCCATGGGTGGGCACGGCGCCGTCCTGCTGTCGCTCCAGCACCCGGGCACGTTCCGCAGCGCGTCGAGCATGAGCGGAGCGATCGACATCACCCACGTGCCGAAGAGCAAGCAGATCACCCGCCTGCTGGGCCCGTTCTCGAGCAACGAGGCCGCCTGGGTCGCCCACAGTGCTGCCCGCCAGCTGGCAGCCAAGGTGGACCTGGCCCGCACGCTGCCCCTGCGGCTGACCTGCGGCACGGCAGACATCTGGTACCAGACCAACCTCGAGCTGCACGAGCGCCTGCAGCGACTCTCCGTGCCTCACGTGTGGGACGCCACGGAAGGCGCGGGACACACGTGGGCCTACTGGCTCGCCCAGCTACCGGAGCACGTGGCCTGGCACGCGGGCCACCTGCATGCTCCGGAGGCCCCGTGACCGTTCCCTCGTTCGACGTCGTCGATCCGTCCACCGGCGCGCGCGTCCGGACGGTGCGCGGACACAGCGACGGTGACGTGCGGCACTTCATCGACAAGACCCAGGTCGCCTGGCGATCCTGGCGTCAGACCTCGTTTTCCGAGCGCGCCAAAGTCCTGGACGCCACCGCCGAGCACCTCGAGGCCCAGCGCGATCGCTACGCCCTGTGCATGACCGAGGAGATGGGCAAGCCGATCTCCCAGGCGCGGTCCGAGGTCGACAAGTGTGCCTGGGTCTGCCGTTACTACGCCGAGAATGCGGAGTCCTTCCTCGCGTCCGAGCACGCCGAGACCGACGCGAGCGAGAGCTACGTCGCCTACCGACCGCTCGGCATCGTGCTGGCGGTCATGCCGTGGAACTTCCCCCTGTGGCAGGTGTTTCGCTTCGCCGCCCCGGCCCTGATGGCGGGCAACGCGGGGCTGCTCAAGCACGCCTCCAACGTGCCCGGCTGCGCGATGGCGGTGGAGGAGGCCCTGCGCCACGGCGGCCTGCCCGAGCACGTGTTCCGCACCCTGCTCATCGGCTCGAGCCAGGTGGAGGAGGTGCTCGACGATCGCCGGGTCGTGGCGGCGACCCTGACCGGCAGCACCCCCGCGGGCCGGGCGGTCGCCTCGGCGGCGGGCGAGCGCATCAAGCCGTCGGTGCTCGAGCTGGGCGGCAGCGATGCCTACGTGATCCTCGAGGACGCCGACCTGGACGCGGCGGTGACCGAGTGTGCCACCAGCCGACTGCTGAACTCCGGCCAGAGCTGCATCGCCGCCAAGCGCTTCATCGTGCTCGACGCCGTGTACGACGCCTTTGTCGAGAAGTTCAAGGCCGAGGTCGAGGGCCGCGTGTTCGGCGACCCCACCGAGGAGGCGACCGAGATCGGCCCCCAGGCGCGCGAGGATCTCCGCGACGAGCTGCACGATCAGGTGCGGCGCTCGGTCGAGGCGGGCGCGCGGGTGCTGCTCGGCGGCGAGATCCCCGACCGCCCGGGCGCGTGGTATCCCCCGACGATCCTGGTCGATGCCCCCCTCGACAGCCCGGCCTTCCGCGAGGAGCTGTTCGGCCCGGTCGCCGCCATCTTCCGCGCCCGCGACGAGTCCCACGCCATCGAGCTCGCCAACGACAGCACCTTCGGTCTGGGAGCCGCGGTCTTCACCGCCGACACCGCCCGCGGCCGCCGGATCGCCGAGCTGGAGCTGGACGCGGGCAGCTGCTTCGTGAACACGTTCGTGAAGTCGGATCCGCGGCTGCCGTTCGGCGGGATCAAGGAGAGCGGCTACGGCCGCGAGCTGGGCCGGCACGGGATCCGGGCGTTCGTCAATGTGAAGACGGTCTACGTGAAGTAGCGGGCGTCGCGGGGGCGTGGGGGAGTGGCGGGTCGCCGGATTCTGGCGGGGAGTCGCGGTGCCGCGGCCAGGGGAGCGGCGGGTCGCCGGATTCTGGCGGGGAGTCGCGTTGCTGCGGGCAGGGGAGCGGCGGGTCGCCGGATTCTGGCGGGGAG
>CALATR010001275.1 GCA_937891875.1 uncultured Pseudomonadota bacterium
GCGAGGGCGTGTACGAGACCACGTTCAAGCAGTTCCGCTCCAAGGAGGAGCTTGCCGCTCTGCTCGATCACCCCGGCTACCAGGCCTACCGCGAGACCCTGCGCGCGGACTGCTCGGGCACCGACCTGGCGGCGTTCGATCAGCTCGACGGGAACAACCTGGCGGGCATGTACGCGGTCTACCTGAACCGGGACGTGGACGCGATCCGCGCGGACGACGGGGACATCGTCGACATCGCCGACGCGGTGAGCACCCTGCCGCCCGACCTCGAGCGCGAGGTGTATGGCGAGGCCGCCCGGCAGCTCCGCGAGCAGGGCCTGGGGGTGGACGCGGACGGCGCGGAGCTGTCCGACGACGAGATCCTGGTCGCGCACTGGACCGGCGAGGCGCGCTTCGATCTGCAGGGTCGGCGGGTCGCGCCCGGCAAGGGGGAGGGGGGCGTCGTCCAGCAGCCCCTGGACGAGGTCTCCGCGGCCAGCGACCTCGATCGAGACGTCGCGCGGTCGATCGTCACCGGCGGGGTCGACTCCCTGGAGGTGGGCGCGGGCTTCACCGAGCGCGAGCTGCAGCGGCACGAGGCGCTGGGACCGATGTACTCCCGCAGCGGCGGCGCCGAGTACATGAACGCCGGATCGTCAGGCTACGAAGGGGACTACCAGGCGGACAAGCAGCAGGTCATGGCCGACCGCTGGGACCGGGATCTGGACGCGACCCTGACCGGGCTGAGCGGGGACGATCTCGACGACCGCGTGCTCGCCGCGGAGGCGACCGGGCAGCAGGTCCCGCTTCAGGATCGCCTGCGCCTGCTGGCCTCCTCCGGCGCGAGCCTCGCCGAGCTGAAGCCGTGGCTGAGGCGGCTGCCCATGTCGCAGGCTGCGGCGTTCTACCGCCAGAATCCCGGACTCCGCGGCGCCCTGCTCGACGCGGTCGAGGACCCGGCGGAGCGCTACCAGCTGGTGTTCCTGCTGCACGGTCAGCCCGCCGACGACCGCGAGTTCTACGACCTGATCGTGCGCATGACCGACGACGCCGATCTCGGTGGGTTCGGCGCCCACGAGGCCCAGCAGGACTTCCGCCGGGTGCGCCGCGCCCTGGACGCCCTGGTCGCCGGGCGGGATCCCGCCTTCGACGACCGCGGCTACTTCACCGGAGATGCCAGGGGGCGCGCTCGCTTCCGTGCGCTGGCCGCCGACTGCGAGGTCAGCCTGCAGGTCGTGGTCGAGGGGCGTGAGGACGACGCCGAGCTGCTCGCCACCATCGCGGCGGTCACCCTGGGGGCCATCCTGGCGCCGTTCACCGGGGGCGCGTCCGCCATCCTCGTCGCCGGACTGGTGCAGACCGCCGGCACCATGCTCGCCAAGGGGCTGATGCTGGGCGCGGCCTACAGCGGGGACCGCATGTGGTCCGACTTCGTCGACGGCATGAAGGGCGCGGTCATCGGCGCCGGGGTGGCGAAGTTCGGCCCGCTGCTCGACGAGAAGCTGTTGAGCGCTCGCGGAAAGGTTGCGAACTTCCTGAAGGATCCGAAGGTGCGGGGCGTGTCGATCCAGCCGCTGGTCGATGCGGGCGGCTCCTACCTGGAGGGGGTCTCTGCCGACGTGCTGGGCGACCTGGCCAAGGGCGATGGCGTCGAGCTCGACGGCATCCTGCTCGAGCACCTCGCCGATCTGGGCCCGGACATCGCCGCCGAGTGGGTGGGCGAGGGGACCGGCGACTGGGTGAGCGAGGGCCTCGGCACCGCGTTCACCGACGCGAACCCCCGTGCCGCCGAGCTGTTGTCGACGTTTGGCGGCAGCTTCGTCGAGAGCCTCGGCGCCCAGGCCCTCTCCGTGCCCAGCAGGGCGCTGATCCTGGGCGAGGACGTCGACCTGGGCCTGCAGTCCCTGTTCGAGACCGCGCTGACCGACGCCGCAAGGTCCAGCTACACCCAGCAGGTCACGGGCATGGTGCGCCGCGACGTGCACGAGCACGCCCGGGCCTCCGGCGACGACGCGACCTCCCGCCAGCTCTTCGCCGCCGTGGGCACCGGCGACAAGGCGGCGTGGATCAACGCGGTCGACTCGGACGACCGCGCCCGGCTCTACTGGGACCTGCTCGGCCCAGCCGATCGTGCCGCCGTGCACGACCAGCTGGACGCCGACAAGCGGGCCGCGGTCGGGGGGTGAGCGCCGAGTTCAGACGACGAGCAGGTTGTCGACC
>CALATR010001276.1 GCA_937891875.1 uncultured Pseudomonadota bacterium
AGTCAGGAGGCGGGTCATCGCACCGTGCGCCTCAGCGCAGCGCCGCGCGGATGGGCTCGGCGCGCTGGTCGGAGACGTCCTCTTCCAGGCCGACCGAGGCGTAGAGCGTGCGCATGACGTGGTTGGGCTTGATGACCTCGCCGCCGCGCAGATCGACCCTGCCGGTCGCGAGGTCCACCGCCTGGGGCTCCATGCCCACGTCGCTGGACGCGCCGATGATGCCGGGCTTGATGCCTGCGCCGATGAGGGCGGAGCAGCCCATGATGTGGTGGTCGCGGCCGCCGCTGGCGTTGATCAGCGGGGTCCGGGTGAAGTCGCTGTGCAGGACCAGGGTCGTGTGGTCGAGCCAGCTCTCGCCGGTGTCCTTGTAGGGACGCGACGCCAGATCCTCGACCATGGCGGCGACCACGTCGAAGGCGGCGCGCTGGTTCGGTCCCTGGTCGGTCGCCCAGTTGCCCTGGTGGGTGTCCAGCGTGCCGTCGTTGACCCGGATGGACACGACCCGGCTGACCCCGGTCGCCAGCGCGGTGACGGCCATGGCAGCCCGGGCCCCGGCGCTGTCGAGGCGGTTGGCGGAGAAGCCGTAGTGGGCGCGCAGGGCGATCATCTCAGGCGTGTTGGCCTCGAAGCGGAACAGGCGATCGAGGCGGTTTTCAACGAGGCCAGCCGCGGCGCGGCGGGCCCGGTGGGCGGCGGAGCGGACCTCGGAGCGGGCGTGCCGATCGCAGCTGGCGGCGTCGTCGAGCAGCGCCTGGATGCGCTCGGCCTCGGTGGCGGTCGGGGTCTGGGGATCGGTCGCCAGCGAGGCGGCGAGGTCGCGGACCGAGGCGACGCGGAAGCCGGAGTAGGTCACGTCCTGGTCGACGTTGTAGGTCTCCATGCCCGCGACCAGGTTCGGCACCAGCTCCTGGCCGGCCAGCAGGGACGCGAGCCAGGTGGCGGTGGAGCTGCCGCGGGCGTTCTGGCCGGCGGGAGGCAGACCGGTGAGGAAGCGCCGCACGCCCACCTGGTGGGCCACGGTCTCCATGTCCATGCCCCGGATGACCGCCATCTTGTCGACGTGGTCGGCCATGCGCCCGATGTAGGGCCCGAACGTCATGCTCGGGTCGCGGGTGCGCACGAGGCCGGCGTCGGTCTGCTCGACCAGGTCGTAGCCGACGTCGATGCGGGTGTCGCGGCGCGCGTCGGGGGTGAAGATGGCCGGATCCCGGGGATCGAGGCCCAGGAGCACGTCCCACGCGCCCTGGAACAGGCAGAAGATGAAGTAGCGGTCCTTGAGATCGGGGTGGGACCCGGCCCAGGACAGCGGCGACAGGGCGGGCAGCGAGGAGAGGGTCACCCCGGCTCCCAGGCCCAGCGCTCCGAGCAGCACGTCGCGGCGTCGCATGGGTCCTCCGCCTAGTAGGTGTAGAAGTCGGGATGGGTGATGAGGCCGATGCACACGGTGCGCCAGGCCCGGGCCGCGTCGCCGGTGGACTCGACGGTCGTGCGGTGCAGCCACACCCAGCGGTCGAGCCCGGCGTCGCCCGCGGGCAGGTCGTGGCCGTGGAAGCGCAGCAGCTGGCGGCGCAGGTTGGCCTCCACCGCCTCGGGGTCGTCCTCGAACCGGGTGTTCGCCTCGACACCGACCAGGAAGACGCGCTCCGCCCGGGGCTTGCTGGCCTCGGTGGTGACGAGCTCCTCGCAGACGTTGGCCGCGGCGTCGCCCAGGAACTTCTGGAAGAGCAGCGCGGGGCTCGTGTCCTCGAGGGTCGACTGGATGTAGTCCGGCTTTCCGAGCGTGTTCTCGAGCTCCTCCAGCCGGTCGATGGTCTGCCCGTTGCGGGTCTCGGTCCAGACGATGCCGCCGGTGACCTGCTCGATGGAGGCGCGGAGCTGATCGACGTCCATGCGCCGGTAGTCCCGGCCGTCCGGGCGCGAGGCGGGGGTCAGGTCGACCCCGTCCTCGTCGACCGAGTCGACCGCGGGGGTGGGCGGGGCGACCGGGCCGTCGGGAGCGGTCAGGGAGGGGTCGGAGCAGCCGGCGAGCCCCAGCGCGCCGAGGGCGCAGACAGCGAGAATGCAGGTCCTCACGGCACCCTCCGGTAGTTGTCGGACGTCACCACCGCCCGGACCAGGTCCCGATAGGACCAGTCCGCCTCGAGGCCCGCGGTCACCGCGTCCAGCCACACGTCGTCACCGCCGGTGAGCTCCCGCCCCAGCAAGCGCGAGCCGGCCTTCTCGGCGACGCAGGCGGGCAGCAGGCCGCTGGCGATGCTCTGGCGCACCAGGAGCTTCGGTCCGACCTCCACATTGGCGTGGTGGCGCTCCTCCAGGAAGGTGTAGGCGGGCAGCCAGCCCACGTAGGGAAGCTCCTCGTCACCCACCGTGCGGACCTTGTAGACCGCGCACTCCTCGGGGCAGTTGCGCCCGCCGTTCAGCCCGCACGCCTCGCACGCGGCGTCGAAGGCAGGCACCAGGTCGGCGTCGAGGTAGCCCGCGCCGTCCCAGCGACCCCAGTGCGCCGCGTGAGGCTCGAGCAGGGCGTGGCAGAACTTGCAGCCGTCGCGGGCGGTGAGGTCGAGCGGCGGATCCTCGACCACCGGAGGCAGCCCGCCCGGTGGCGGCATGTACGGCTGGCACAGGAAGTTGTTCGCGAACTGGTTCGCCCGGCCGCGGTTGGTGGTGAACCGGTTGAGGAACGCGGGCGAGGTGAAGAAGCCCGCCTGCTCCGGTCCCAGGTCCACCTCGACCCAGACGTCCCGATCGTTCCACTCGAGGTCAGGCAGCAGCTCTGCGGCGTAGGGCGTGCGGTCCAAGCCGTTCACCGCGTAGGGGGCGCTCCGGCGCATGAAGTGCACGATGGGGCCGTTCACCCACACGCGGCTCCCCTCGAGGAGGTCCGTGTAGGGGCGATCTTCCAGGATGTTCGCCCGAATGCGCCGATCGACATCCTCGACGAAGCTGTCGGCCAGCACGTCGTGGTACGCGGGCGGCATGCACCCGTCGAGGTGGGGTCCGCAGCCGCAGGACAGCGAGCCGCTGCGCCGTGGCCCCTCGCAGGACAGCCCGTCGGAGCCGATCTCTGCGTCGTCCGCGTCCAGCGCGCAGACCTTGATGCGACTGCCCGGGTCCCAGAAGGGCTCGACCCACACCCAGCCCTCGTCCGCCACGCCGCCGACCCGGGTGACGATCAGCTCGCCGTCTTCGTCGAACTCGGCAGGGTGGTCGCTGCAGCCGGTCTGGGCGCCGCGCAGGACCCGGGTGAAGCCGCCGCGGTTGCGGAACCACACGCCCTCGCGGGTCTGACCGAGGCGGGCGTTGGGATGGAGGTACTCCTGGTCGTCGAGCGCGTTCCACAGCAGATCGCGGTGGTGCCGGACCACGCGTTCCGCATGCTCGGGAGAGGCCAGCCAGCCGTCGAGCACGGCGTCGGGCACCTCTCCGTCCGCGCCGAGGAGCTCGTACTCCTCGAGGCTGGGCGGGCGTCCGCGCAGGTCCAGGCTGACCGCCCGCAGGTACTCGGGACCGGAGAGGTAGCCCGCGTCGGGGTCGCAGACCTGATCCGCCGCCAGGGCGGGCCAGGGCGAGAGCGCTGCGAGGGCGAGGAGAGCGGACACCAGCGCTGGGGCGCCACGAGGCTGGCCAACCACGAAGACCTCCCGGGCTGTCCGTCAAGAGGATGCCAACGAGGATGCATCGGATCCATCCCCCGCGGAGATGTCCGCGATCGCGGCCGATCTTCAATCCGTACTGAATCCGAGCGGATCGGGGCTTCGAAGGACTCGCATGATCGTGCGAGCAATCCCCCCTTCACGCTCCAGCAGATGCCGATCGGCAGCGGCGCGTCGGCTCAGACCAGGCGCTCTCGGATGGCCTTGCTCACCGCCTCCGCGACGTTCTGCACCTGCAGCTTGCGGTAGAGCGCCCGGATGTGGGAGCGCACGGTGTTGACGCTGACGCCGAGCTGATCGGCGGCGACCTTGTAGGACATGCCCTCGACCAGGCAGCGCAGCACCTCGCGCTCGCGGTCGGAGAGATCGATGCGCACAGGCTCGACGTCGCGCTCCTCGTCGGGGGTGAAGCGGCGGACCGCGTCCAGCACCTTGCGCGCGACGGGGGCGGACAGGGTGGAGCCCCCCTCGGCGACAGCGCTGATGTGGTCGAGCAGATCGTCGAGGGTCGACGACTTCAGCGCATAGCCGTCGGCGCCCGCGGTGATCGCGGACAGGATGGTCGACGGCTCCTCGAAGACGGTGCAGACCAGCACGGCCACGTTGGGGTGCATGCGCTTGAGCATCCGGGTGCCCTCGATGCCGGAGGCGCCGGGCAGGTCGATGTCCATGAGCACGACGTCCCAGGCGCCGGCCATCGTCTGGGGGCGGGTGAGGGCGGACGAGAGGTGCTCGACCGACGGGAACGCGGCGACCAGCTCGTAGCCGGGGGCGTGCTTGAGCACCTTGCGGACCGTGTCGCGGAAGCGCGCGTTGTCCTCGACGATGGCGATGCGTAGGCTCACGAGTTCTCCAGGTCGTCAGCGGATCCTACGCCGACGGGGAGGCAGGGAGACGCCGATGCGGGTGCCTCCCGAGGGACGCGGTCCGATGATGAGGCTCGCGCCGATGGATGCGGCGCGCCGCTCCATGCCCTCCAGACCATACCCGTGTCCGATCGCGGACTCGGCTTCCGGATCGATGCCCACCCCGTCATCGTCGATGAAGACCGACCAGGAGCGCCCCTGACGGGCGATCTCGAGGCGGACGTGGCTGGCGTGGGCATGCTTGGCGATGTTGTGCAGAGCCTCGATGCCGATGAGCTGGGTCGCCCGCAGCTCCTCGAGGCGCAGGGGGACCGCGCCCGCTCCCTCGTCGATGTGCACGGCGAGCCCGCCCTGCTCGTGGAGCTCGGGGAGGATGAGACGGGCGCGGTCTGCCAGGTACTCGCCGAGGGCGCCGAGGCTCTGGGACGAGGGCTGCAGGGACCAGACGATCGCGCGCAGGGCGTGGGAGAGCTCGCCGCTGGCCTCGACGATGTCCTCGCCGACGGACCGCACCGCGTCCGGCTTCAGGTCCCGGCGCAGCACCGAGCCCAGCAGTCCGATGGCACCGAGGCCCGCGCCGACCTCGTCGTGGAGATCCATCGCCATCCGGGTCCGCAGGCGCTCCTCACGCAGGGCGATGCCGGAGCGCACCCGCTGCCAGCCCAGCGCGGAGATCCCCAGCAGCACGAGTCCGACGACCCAGAGCTCCACCCGGGCGTACCACGGGTTGGGCACCAGGATGGTCGAGCGAGCGGGCGGCTCGGTCCAGCGCACCCCATCCAAGGAGGCCGCCACCTCGAGCACGTGAGCGCCGGGTGCGAGGCCCTTCAGCTCGAAGACCCCCTCGGGCACGGACTCGGACCACGGGCTGTCGTCGAGCCGGCTCCGGAAGCGAAGCAGGCGCGGTGCCAGGTAGCTGGGGGAGGACGCGTGCAGGCGCACGACGCTGCCACGCTCGGGCAGCTCGATGGAGTCGGACTCGACGGGCTGGCCGTCGACCCGCCGCTCGACGAAGGAGATCGGGGGGGGCGAGAGGTCCGGGTGGCGCGAGCCGATCGGGACCTGGGTGACGCCCCCGCTGTGCACGATCCACAGGGTACCGTCCGCGCCCTCGTGCACGTGGAAGATGGTGGCGACCTGGGGGCCGAGCCAGCCGGTGAGGTCCTGCAGGATCTCTGCTCCAAGCTCCAGATCGGGCCGATCGCGGATCCGGACCACGGTCCCCTGCCCCGCCACCCACAGCCCTCCCTCCGACGCCTGCCCCAGACCCGGCAGCGCTGCCGACGGACGGGTCAGGCCCCACGCCGAGCGCTGCCAGCTGCCGTCCTCGTCGCGGACGTAGAGGCCGCCCAGGCTGCCCGCCCACATCCGCCCCGCGACGGAGCGCTCCAGCGAGGTGATCCAGCGCCCGGGCTCGGGCAGGCGCTCGCAGGTCCAGTCCGGCGAGTGCGCCCTCAGCGCGGAGCGTGTCGCGAAGCAGACGTCGTCTTCGGCCGTCACCCAGAGGAACTCGCCGTCGCGGGCATTCACCGTGTGGCGACCGCGCAGGTTGCGCGGGTGGACGCCCGGGAAGGGATGCTCCTCCATGATCTCGTCGCCGCGCAGCTCGTAGAGCGACGTCCCTGCCGTCATCCAGGTGCTGCCCTCGGCGTCGGTGTCGCAGCTGTGGTTGAAGGTCGAGCGCAGCCGTGCCGGGCGCTCGACCACCAGGTCCGTCCCTCGAAAGCCCAGGATGTGACCCCAGTCACCGCCATCCGGATACACGTAGCGAAGGGCCCAGACCATGCCCGTGCCGTCCTCGCAGGTGCGCCCCTTGGACTGGTAGGTCCCCTCGAAGGTGTCCGCCTGATCCGTGTCGGGATCGATCCAGCCGGGCTGGTTCCAGTTGCTGACGTAGACCCGCTCCTTTCCGACGAAGGCATCGCGAGAGAGGTCGACGACCAGTCCGTCGGCCTTGCCCCAGCGGCGGACGTGAGGTGCGCTGATCCACGAGACGCCCTCGTAGGTGCCGATCCACAGCGTGCCCTCGCGATCGACCATCACGGTGCCGCCCACGTGCACGACGGGATCTCCGAGGAAGCGGTCGACCTCGCCGTCGGGCCGACGGTAGACCAGCCCCCGGCTCATGCCGACCCACAGGCCCCCGGTCCGGTCGAGGGCGAGTCCGTGCACCCCGCTGCCGAAGCGGTCCTCCCAGACGGTCTCGCCGCGCGGGTCCACCTCGACGACATGCCCGCTGGACGACCACGCGCCCACGAGGACATTGCCGTTCCTGCCCTCCAGGAGCGCCCCCACGCGCACGTCGACCCGGGTCAGCAGCTCGGCGTCCCCGTGGAAGATGGGCAGGCGATAGACCGCGTTCCCCCTCGCCAACGCAACGCTTCCATCCGAGAGCCCGGCGACCTCGATGGCGCCGCGCAGGGTGGCGTGCTCGCGGAGGAACTCCCAGCGGCCCTCACGCAGGCGATACAGCGCGCCGCGGGAGATCACCAGGACGCGACCGATGCGGTCCCTGCCGATGGCGGACGCTCGAAGGGGCGTTCCATCCGGACCGATCGCCCGGCGGGTGCGGGGACCGGCGGCCCACCATACCTCGCCCCCGAAGGTGAGGCCCAGGGCGGCCCCGTCGGCCAGCACGACCTGCCGCACCCGGTGGCGGATGCGATCGTGGTCGATCTTCTCGACCCGGCGGCCGTTCCAGCGGCTGACGCCCGCATACCCGCCGAACCAGATGAATCCGTTGTCGTCCTGGGCCAGGCTGTAGATCTCGCCCAGCACGAGCCCTTCGTCCGACGTGAGCTGTCGCACGTAGGGTCGTCCGGCCCAGGCGGGTCCCGCGGCGAGCGCTCCCCACACGAGGCCCAGCAGCAGGAGCCACAGGCGGGTCATCTCACTCCGGGATGGGCGGAGCATACCGCGGGGCTCTCCCCTGCCAGTCCGCCGCCGACGCGCCCGCCCACGCTAGTCTGGGGGCTGGAGGTGGCCGATGCGCTCGGTGTTCCTGATGTTCCTGCTCGCCGGATGTCCGGCCCCCGGGTCGACCGACGCCACCGACCCCACGGACACGACCGACAGCACGGACGACACCGACCCCGGCCCGACCAGCCCGTGGACCGTCCACGAGGGCGCCCCCACCCTGGGCGCGTGGCCCGCAGTCGCCGTGCTGGGCGCCGAGATCCACGTCGTTCCCAGCAACAGCACGACCCACCACGTCTACGACACCCTCGCCGACACCTGGACCACCGCGGCCCCCCTGCCACAGGCCGCGCACTACCACACGGGCGCTGCCGCAGAAGGCACGTTCTACGTGCTTGGTGGCGGATCTCCCGGCGCCATCGACTCGGTCGACCGGACCTATCGGTACTACCCGGGGTCGGACCGCTGGGAGGCGGGTCCGCCGCTGCCCACCCCGCGTGGCTACGTCACCTCGGCCGTGGTCGGCGAGGAGGTCTTCGTCATCGGAGGGCCGAACGTCGCCGGCGAGGTCTTCAACCGCACCATCGAGGCGCTGGACGTCACCGCGGGCACCTGGCGCGCCGGCGAGCTGCTGCCCCGGGACACCATGTGGCCGCTGTACAGCGCCATTGCCGCGGTGGACGGCAAGATCTACCGGATCGGTGGGGGCATCGCGAACCGCCCGTTCGTCCTCTGCGCCGAGTACGACGTGGCCGCCGACAGCCACCGCTTCCTCACGCCCCTGCCCAGCGCCAACCACGGACCGGCCGGGGCCGCCCTGGGCCAGCAGATCTACGTGATGGGCGGCTACGCGGAGAACCGGGTGCTGGACAGCGTGTGGCGCTACGACATCGGCAGCGACAGCTTCGAGGAGCTGGACGCCCTGCCCTACCCGGTCAGCTACAGCAAGGCGGTCACGGTCGGCGAGTGCATCTACGTGGTCGGCGGGCACGACAACGCGAACGAGGACGCCGCCCGGACGCTGCTGCACTGGTGTCCTGGCGAGTGATCGCCTGGGTCGGCGCGCTCAGGCGGGGTGGTCGGCGAGCCAGGCCTGCTGGCGGTCGAGGCCGGCACGGACCGCGTCGACGTCGGACAGGTCGTCCACCCAGCGCACCACCGTGAGATCGCCGTGGGACTCGCGACGTACGCCCTCGGGGAGGTCGTCCTCGCACATGGCGCGGGCCTGCTCTGGACGACCGAGGCGGTGGGTGTCGTGGAACGCGCGGCTCACGAAGCGCACGACCTCGTCCGGATCCCAGGCGACGTCGAAGTCATCGGGTGGGTCCCAGCCCTCCCCACCGAGTTCGGTCGCGGCGATGCCGAACTGACGGCCCAGCACCCCCTCGCCGAAGACCGCGGGCAGGTCCAGCGCCAGTCCGGTCAGCTGACGGTCCACGGCGGCTGCGGCGGACCGGTCCCCGGGCTCGACGTGCTGGTGCACGAGCAGGCGCACCCAGTCGGCGCGCACGGTGAGGATCACCCGCGGACCGCTCCGGCCGCCGTCCCCGCGCAGCTCCGACGTCGCATGCCCGCGATCGACCAGCCACGCGGCGATCTCGTCGGCGTCTCCGACCGACTGGAAGCCGACGTCGTCCCCGCCGCACGCGTCGATGGGATCGAGCAGATCGTGATCCGCCAGCGCCTGCAGCAGGCGCGCCGGCCAGCCTTCCGCCTCGAGGGCGGGGGAGCCGCGGAAGTCCGCTTCCAACGTCAGTCTCATGCGTCACGATCCTCGGCGATCGCGTCCGACTGTGCCACGAGCTCGGCCAGGGTCATGACGGTGATCCGACGGTTCAGGCGAAGGTCGCGCATCTTCTTCTGGAACGCGGTCTTGGCCGCTTCGGTGGGTACCACGTACACGACGCCGCGCACGGTGCGCTCGACCCGGCCGCCGACCTCCTGCAGGGCGATCTCGACCGTCGCCTCTTCGTTGACCGCCCGGTTGTAGTCCTGCATCTGGTCGACCGTGCCGCCGGGATCCTCGAACGACTTCAGCTCCGCGAGGTTCACGTTGTCGCCGGTGTTCTCCCCCAGGTCCCCCATGACGCCGTCGGACTCGGACTCGACGCCGCGCAGGCCCTCGCCCTTGATCTTGGGGTGGCCGCGCGTGTAGACCTCGCTGCCGTAGCGCGCGGCGTATTCCTCGAACAGGATGCCCTTGAGCGAGGCGAGCGAGCCACCGACCTTGGAGCACTGAGCGCCGAACTCCTCGGCGAGGTCCTCGTACGCGGTGATGATCGTGGACCGCACGGTGCGACGGTAGGTGTCGTAGGCGCGGTTGTCGTACTGCCCCTCGTCGTCGGGCTGCGGCTGGGCCGGCCCGGTCGCCCGGGTGAAGATGTCGTTGAACAGGGCCGTGTATTCGCCCAGCATCTTCGGGATGTCGGTGCCGGCGCTGCGGGCCCCCCGATTCTCCAGGGTGTCCTTCCACTCCAGGTCGAGGACCGCCTGGGCGGCGGACTTGCGGGAGCCGCTCCAGAAGTACGCATTGAGCTGGGCTTCCGAGCTGCGGAAGCGACCGATGTTGTTGTTCAGCTTGTTGACATAGGACTTGACGGTCGCGGGGGCGTCGAGGCTCGCGTCGTGTGCCGCGACCGCCGTCTCGCTCATCGAAGCCGCGTCCTTCTGGAACGGCTTGCCGTTCCGGTAGCCCACCGGCCGATCGAGGCAGTCGGCCACCGAGGTGTCGCGCTCGATGATCGCCTTGACCTCGGCCCAGGTGTGGTCCGCGGTGATGGCGCCGTCGCGGACGCCCTTGTCAATGGCTTTGTAGAGGGTCTCCTGGGCGCTCGCCGGAGCCACCTGGATCTCGGCCGCGAAGCTGCGGGTGATGTCCTCGGAGCGGGTGGCACCCACGTGATCCGGCAGCAGGGCGAAGATCTGCCGGAGGATCGGCACCAGATCCGCCTCGGCGCTCTCGAGCTCGGTGTCCATCTGATCGGCCCGGCCCAGCTGCTCCTCGTCCATCTGGGTCGTGCCCTGGGACCGGAACGCCTGGGCGACATCGTCGGCCTTCTGGTCCACGCCGCTCTTCTTGCCACTCAACTGGGCCACCAGGCCGGCCAGGGTCGCGCCCTTGTCCTTCGACTCCTGATCCTGGGCCGCCTGCAGGGTGGTGGCGAGGTCGGACCACTCGGTGATCCGCTCACCGAGGGGCTTGGGCCTGGAAGCCACCATGACGTCCGCGTCCGCGCCGCGGGTCTCGATGAACACGGTGTGGGACTCGCCCGCCGCATCGAACGGCACCCGCGCGCCCACCTCGCCGTCGCCGACCTGATCGCTGGCGCGCTCCTCGCCCTCCCCAGGGGTCGCCTCGGCCTCCGGGCCGCCGCCGTCCGCCCCCCCGCGGAACATGCCCTTGATCTTCTCGATGAGCCGCTCGATCGCGCTGTCGACGCTCTCCTGGACCCCCTCGATGATCTCGCGCACCTTTGCGCCCAGACCGCCCAGGCCCAGGAGCTTGGCCAGCAGGTCGATGGCGACCGGGACCAGATTGGCGAGGGCGCCCTCGACCATGTTGGCCGCGGGCCCGATGTTGCCCCGGGCGATGTCGCCGATGCCGTCGACGACCGCCGTGAAGACGCCCCAGATGCGCTGGATCTGGTCGCGGACGAAGGTGTAGAGGTTCCAGGCCGTGATGATGGCCTGCACGATCGCGCCGACCGGGTTGAACATGCTCGCAATCTTGGTCACCGCGGCGACCACGATCTTCTCCATGAGCCAGTCCTGGATCTGGCCGATGACGTCGTCCCACAGGCTCGACAGGTGCTCCTGCAGGTGCTCCCACAGCCCGGACAGGCCGCCCTGGATGGCCGCGTCGATGAAGCCCCAGACGAAGTCGATGGCCCCGACCACCTCCTCGCCGAGGTGCTCCTCCGCCTTGGCCCGCAGGGCGTCGGGGGTCAGGCCGAGCACCTGCAGGGTGATGTCCAGCACGCCGGCGAGGTCGAGCTCCGCCGGCATCTGGATCCCCGCCTCGCCGACCTCTCCGGTCATCCACTCGACGAAGCCGGTCTGCAGGTGGTCGACGAAGTTGTCGCTGAACTGGCCGAAGCCCGTCGAGAGCGCGTCGATGCAGTGGGACAGGAAGGCACCAGGATCGTCGACGATGATCTGGATGGTCTCCTCGGCCCGACCGACGAAGGCGTAGAACTCCTCCGGGCTGATGCCGGCGAGCGAGAGCGCAGCTTCGAGCGCCATCAGCAGGAATTCCTGCCAGTTGCCGGTGACCAGCGCCGTGGCCAGGGCGAGCGCCCCCTGGATGAGGCCCTCGTAGACCGACAGGATCGCGTTGAGCGCGTCGCCGACCGCGTCGCACAGGGCGGCGATGCCCTCCTTCAGCGACTCGCCGATCGCCGTGACCGCCTCCTGGGCCGCGGCGACCGCGTCGTCCACGTAGCCCTTCAGCTTCTCGGCGAGCTCGGGGAAGATGTCGCCGAGCAGCGCATCGATGGCAGCGGTGAGGAAGCTGCCGAACGCCGAGATCGCGTCGTTGATCCAGGAGACGGCTGCGTCGATGATCGTGTTGGCGAGCGCCTTGACGCCCTCGACGATGTCGTTGACCGCCGACCGCACCGCGTCGAAGATGTCGCTGACGATGTCGGCCAGCGCCTCGAGGCAGTCGGCCACGAAGTCGACCGCCGACTCCCACCAGCTCTTGTCCTCCGCCTCGCGCTCGGCCTTGCGCTTCTCCTCTTCCGCCCGGCGCTCGCCCGCGAGCACCTCCTCGTCGGCCCGGCGGCGTGCATCGGCGAACTCCGCATCGATCCGCGCGGTCTCCTGGGCCACGTGGGTGTCGATGTTGCCCATGACCCGAGTGCGCTCGGCGTCCAGGTCTCCACGGACCCGGGTGAGCTCGGCCTGCTGGGCGTCCATGGTCGCCTGGCGCTCGGTCTCGATCTCCGCACGCTTGTCCGAGACCGCGGTCTCCTGCTCCGTCTGGGCCTCGGTCGTCAGGCGCTGGACCTCCGCGTCGGCCTCGGCCAGCTGGGTCTCCCGATCCGCGTCGCGCTGCTGGGTCGCCGCCTGGACCTCCGCGGTCGCCTCGGCGACGGTCGCCTGCATCTCGGCGGACTCCAGCTGGTCCAGGGCGGAGATGACGTTGCCCTCGAGCTGCAGGTCCAGGAACGCCTGCACGTCCTCGGGGGTCTCCATGCCTGCGTCCAGCGTCGGGACCTCCAGGCCCTCGAGGGTGTTGACCTCGTCCATGGTCATGGGCTGGACCAGCTCCGAACCCGGAGACTCGAGCACGGCCCGCGCTGCGTCGGCAGCGGCGGCGGCGGCCTGCTCGGACGCCTCTCCGTGCTGACGGGTCGCCTGGGCCGGATCAGAGCGCCCCTCCAGCGGAACCGGCGGCGCGGGCCCGGGATCGGTCGTGATGTCGCCGTCCGAGGTGGGCACGGCGGCGATGGCGCCGGCGACCGCCGCGGCATTGCCGGCGTTGTCCGCCTCTTCTCCCTCGGCGCTGCTGAACCCGGCGAGCATGCTGTCGGCGTCGTAGCCGGACTCGTAGGTGCCCGGGTCCGGGGTCTCCTCCATCGCGACCTCGGGCTCGTCGCTGGAGCCCTCGCTGAGTTCCGCCTCCCCGCCCTCCTCGGCGATCTCGGTCCCCGCGTCGGCGAGCGCGTCCTCCTCGCCGGTGAGGGTCGCGTGGAGCTCCGGGAGCGCGTCCTGGAACGTGGACTCCTCGGTGGTCATCGCGCCACCGACACCCTCGCCGAGCGACGCGAAGGTCGATGCCTGCTGGGACGCGGGCAGCGCGCCGAACTGGGCCATGACCTCGTCCGCCGATCCACCGGTCAGCGAGGCCGCCTCGAGCGCGGCGCCGCCACCGCCGTCCCCGGAGCCGGAGCCGCCGCCTCCGCCGCCAGCGGCACCACCACCACCGGAGCCTCCCGCGCCGCCTCCGCCACCCGATCCCGAGCCGCCGCCCCCACCATCGCCGCCGGCCGGCGCAGCGGGCGCAGCCGGAGCCGCGGGAGCGTCGCCGCCATCGCCCGCACCGTCACCACCCGCTCCCCCACCCGCACGGAACGCGTCCCGGGCCGCTTGCGGGTCACCGTCGCCGCCGTCACCCTCGCCATCTCCGCCGCCCCCACCGGGCGCTGCGGTGGCCTGACCTTCGCCGAGGACGTCCACGTCCATCGCCCAGCTGTCGCCACCGTCGTCCGCCTCTCCGACCTCCGCCGCGGCCACCTGCAGCATCGGTGTGGGCTCTGCCTCGGGGGCCTGCACCGCCGGGGCGACCGGCTCGGGCGCGACTGCGACGCCGGCGTCCTGGCCCTGGGTCGCGGTCTGCTGCTGCACGTCCTGGGAGACGGAAGACGCGCGCCGGCGAGACTGTCCGGACATGAGTCACCTCTTCGAAGTCGGAGGAAACGACCTCACAACTGGTGTACCAGACTACGACTCACGGCGCAATCATGACGTTGCACCGCCACTCCCGCACTTCCTTGCGCGCAGCCTCATGTCCCGGTCCTGGCCGGGTCCCGGGCGGCTACACTCCAGGTGTCCATGCTTCCTCCCGGGACCAACGCCGAGCGCTACGAGATCCTCCGCCTCATCGGACGCGGCGGCATGGCATCGGTCTACGAAGCACGCCACACCACCCTCGGGACGCGCCACGCACTGAAGGTCCTCGAGGCTCCGGCCCTGCGCCACGAGCGTCGGATGCAGCGGGAGGCCGGCGTGCAGGCCCGCCTCGACCCCGACCGCGTCGTGCCGGTCACCGATGTGGTGCGCGTCGGCGGCGCGCCGGCCATCGTGATGTCGCTGGTCGAGGGCTGCACCCTGGCGGAGCTCATCGAGGAGCGGCCCCCGAACGTCGCCGAGACCGCCTGGATCCTGTCCGAGATCCTGACGGCGCTGGAGGTCGTGCACGCTGCCAAGGTCGTTCATCGCGACCTCAAGCCGACCAACGTGCTCCTCGATCTGGCGGCGGGGCGGGTGCGCCTGCGCCTGGCCGACTTCGGGCTGGCCCGGGGGGAGGTCGACGTGACCCTGACCGCGTCCGGCACGGTGTTCGGCACGCCCGCCTACGCCTCGCCCGAGCAGCTGTCCGATTCCAAGAGCGTCGGCCCTTCCGGAGACGTGTGGTCCGTCGGCGTCATCGCGTACGAGCTCCTCACCGGCGCCCGGCCGTTCCCGGCGGAGACCCTGTTCCCGCTGCTCGACCAGGTGCGCAGCGGGGTGTGGGACCCGAGCGCCCTGCAACCCACCTGGCGGGCCTGGATCTCGGCGCTGCTGAACCTCGATCCCAACCGGCGGCCAGGCGCAGCCGAGGCGCGCGACCTGATGCCCGAGCCGTCGGGCAGCGCCCCCCAGAGCGACTCTGCCCTCGCTCGCGCGCTCCGCGTGGCCGCCGCCCGCGTTCCCGCCGAGCCCGACGGCACCTCGACCTTCGTCAGCCGCCACGAGCCCGAGCGCAGTTCCTTCGGACACGGCCTGCCGGTCGAGCGGGACGCCTTTGTCGGTCGCACCGACCTCATCGAGCAAGGCGTTCGACTGTGGCGCGAGGGCGCGCGGCTGCTGACCCTGACCGGAGCCGGCGGCATCGGAAAGACTCGCCTCGCCGCCCGGATCTCGCGGGCCGCACCCATTGACTTCCCCGGTGGCGCCTGGATGGTGGACCTCACCGAGGCGACCAGCCTGGACGGCATCACCAACGCCGTCGCCCGCGCCTTCGGGGTGGAGCTGCGGGGGGACGCCGTGGCGCAGCTGGGCCGCGTGATCGAAGGCGCCGGTCGCTGCCTCGTGGTGTTGGACAACTTCGAGCAGGTCGTGGCACACGCCGGCGAGTCCGTCGGCGCGTGGCTGCAGTCCGCGCCCGAGGCGACGTTCCTGGTCACGTCGCGCGCGCTGCTCGGGCTGAAGGGCGAGCACGCGCTGTCGGTGCCTCCGCTGTCCCTGGACGAGGCGACAAGCCTGTTCGCCGTGCGCGCGCGGGCTCGCGGTGCAGTGGTCGACACCCACGATCAGCGGGAGGTAGCGCACCTCGTCGAGCAGCTGGATCGCTTGCCCCTGGCCATCCAGCTGGCCGCGGCCCGGGCCACCGTCCTGACCCCGGCCCGCATGCTCGCTCGCCTGAATGACCGGTTCAAGCTTCTCTCTTCAGGAGCAGGCGGAAGGCAGGCCACCCTGCGCGCGACCCTGGACTGGTCGTGGAACCTGCTGGACGACAGCCGCCGCCTCGCGCTCGCCCGCCTGTCCGCCTTCGAGGCCGGATTCGATCTGGAGGCAGCCGAGGCGGTGCTGGGCTGGGATGCCGGCGGCGACTGGGCGATCGACCTCGTACAGGACCTCGTTGACCAGTCCCTGGTACAGCCGGACGGCCAGGGCCGCTTCCGCCTGCTGGTCAGCGTGCGCGAGTACGCAGCCGAGCGCCTCGCCGACCTGGGCGAGGACGTACAGCACGAGGCGTTCGTCCGCCACGGCCGCCACTACGCCCGGTTCGGAGAGCCGGCCGCTCGCTGGGCGCTCAATGGGCCCGATGGGCCGGCGCTCCTGGCCCGCCAGCGAGTGGAGCTCGACAACCTGTTCGCCGCCTGTCGCCGAGCCATCGCCAGGAGGGACGCGGACGTCGCCGCCCGGACCTACCTGGCCGTGAGCGACGTCGCCGCCGTCGCCGGTCCACACCAGGCGGGGGTCGAGCTCGGCGAGGCCCTGCTCGAGGCCATCACCCTGCCGCTGGAGCTGGAGGCGCGGGTTCGCTACCAGGCCGCGTTGATGCTCCGTCGGGTCGGCCTCATCGAGCCGGCGTCGATCGAGTACGAGCGGGTCGCGGAGCTGGGCGCCTGCAACGAAGATGGCTTCCTCCGCATGCTCGGACTCCGCGGACGCGCCGTGGTCAAGCTCTTCACCGGGGCCCCCGGCGACGCCATCGCCCAGCTTCAGGAGGCCATTCCCCTCGCCGAGGCGTTCGGCGAGCCCGGTGATCTGGCCTCGGTGCTCATGCACATGGGCCACTGCAAGATGGTGCTCGGCGACACCGAGGGGGCCAAGGAAGCGTATGCTCGCTCGATCGAGGACTACCGCGCCCACGGCAACCGTCAGGGCGAGCCCGCCGTGACCGGCAACCTGGCCGCGATCCACCACATGGTCGGCGAGCTCGACCGCGCCCGCCCGCTGTACGAGGCCGCGCTGGCCGGGCACCGCGCCGTCGGCGACCGACACGGGCTGTCGGTGGTGCTGGGCAACCTCGGCGTGCTGCAGATGGACGTCGGCGACCTCGACGCCGCCGAGCGCAGCTTTCGGGAGGCGAGCTCGCTCAACCGCTCACTCGGGAACCAGCGCGACAGGAGCTACAACCTGGACAACTGGTCGCGACTCAAGATGATGCGCGGCGAGTACGACGCAGCGCGCCGCATGTTGGACGAGGCCCTGCAGCTGTGCCGGCGCATCCGCCTGCGGGGCCAGGAAGGCGTCGTGACCGGACACATCGGTCTGTTGCACCACCGGACCGGCGACCGGGAGCGGGCGTGGGAGGAACTGGCCGCCGGTGAGGCGATCCTGCGCGAGGTCAGCAACCTGGAGGA
>CALATR010001277.1 GCA_937891875.1 uncultured Pseudomonadota bacterium
AGCGTCCGCGACGGGGCCGACAGCTTCAGCATCGGCGTGTCCGCATCCCCGGACGGCGACGTGTGGTCCGATCCGGTCTTCGCGACCGGTCTCCCCGCGGACACCGCCAGCCCCGTGATCAGCTGGTACAACGGCCGCTACGTCGGCTGGTTCAGCGTGTGGCAGGATGACGCCTGGTGGCTCGCCCGGGCCGAGTCCGTCGATGGTCTCGACTGGCACGACCTCGAGCTGGTGGAGGCCCTGCCCGGGGGCTCCAGCAAGGCCGCACCCCCGCGCACTGCCATCCTGACCCAGGTCCGGGGCGGCTTCGAGGTCGAAGGCACCGACTCCGGACGCCTCGACGGCCTCGCCCGGGACGGGTCGGTCTACACCCAGGCGCTCACCGGTCGCGGCTTCGCCTTCGAGGTCACGACCGGCGCGGTCGCCGAGGGGGAGGACATCGACGAGGATCTCGGCGCGAACGGGGTCATCCCTGGCACGTCGTTCGAGGCCGACGGCGAGACCCTGATGAGCGTGACCCTGCTTGGCAGCGATGGCCGGCGCCGGCTCGGTCTCGTCGCCCTCGACGGCGGCGAGATCTTCACCGACTCGGTGGACCTGCTCGACCTGGATGCAGAGGGGCTCACCGAGGCCCACGATCCGGTGGTGTTCGGCCAGGACGGCGCGTTCACCCTGCTCTTTGCAGAACCCACCGAGACCGGCACCGTCATCCGGCGCGCCACCTCCAGCGATGCCCGCAGCTGGACCCTCGCCGACGAGCCCGCCCTGCGCCCGAGCGTCGAGTTCACCTCCGAGGGCGTCGTGCCGGGCAGCGTGCAGACCCTGTCCGACGGCCGCCTGCGCCTGTGGTTCACCGCCACCCAGCGCACGACCCGGCGCATCGGCAGCGCCATCAGCGAGGACGGCGGCGCGACCTGGTCCCTGGAGCCAGGGGCGACCACCGCCTGGCAGGTCGGGCCGGGCGTCGCGGGCGACTTCGACGACGCCGGCGTGCGCGATCCCCGCTACTTCGAGCACGATGGCGTGTCCTACCTCGCCTACGCCGGCGACGACGGCGACGCCCTGCGCCTGGGCCTGCTCGAGCTCACCGGCGAGCCCGACGCCGCCGGCCCCTACGTCCGCTACCGGGACGGCCGCGGCGAGCTCAACGCCTGGCTGCCCCGCATCTGGCTGACGTTCGCGTCCGGCGGGCACCACCACCCTGTCGTCGTGCCCGATGGGGACGGCATCCGGGTGTGGTTCGCCGGCGAGACCGTCGGTGCCGGCCGGCGGCCGCGCCTCGGCACCGCCGTGGGTCTGCCGGAGCAGCTCTTCGCCGAGGTGCGCCACCCGACCAGCGGCGATGTGCTCCAGTTCCGCGCGATCGGTGCCGGCGGAGAGAGCGGCGAGATCCTGCTCGCCCAGGCGCTCGACACGATCACCACGTCCACGTCGGGACTCTCAGGCCTCTCCCACGACGCGGAGCGCGGCATGCTCTACGTCACCTCGGATGCGGTCAACTCCTTCACCGTGGTCGACGTCGAGCGCAAGATCGGCGAGCTGGACGGCAACGTCGACGACATCGAGGCGGTGGTCCGGGTACGCAGCGACAATGGCAGCGCAGGCATGCGGGACGTGCTCGCCCTGCCTGGAACCGACCTGCTCTACGTGACCGGCCGGAACCCGGACGGGGTGCTGGTGCTCGACGGCAGCCAGATCGTCGACGATACCCGCAAGCAGCTCCACGAGGACGTGCTGCTCGACATCCTGCCGCTGCGCCGGTCCAACGACGACGCGGGCGTGCCCGGCGAGGCCCGCCTGTCCGGAATGGTCATGGGCCTGCGCGACATGGGCGGCCGTCGCCACCTCTTCGTGCCCCACTTCCGCGACAACAGCCTCTACGTCTTCGACCTCGACCGCGGTGAGTACGGCGAGGAGGTCGGCTACGTGCCCTTCATCGGCGAGAACCCCCACATCGCGCGGGTCAGCCCGGACGGTCGCTACGTCGTAGTGGCCAACTTCCTCGGTGAGGTGGACGACGGACACGTCTCGTCCACCCTGACCGTGCTGGACGCCGACCCCGACTCCCCGACCTTCCTCGAGGTCGTCGCCACCCTGGTGAACCGTTGAGGACCGAACGCCTCGTGAGAACGTCCCCTGCCCTGCTCCTCGCCGTCGCCCTGCTCGGCGGCTGCAGCTCCCAGCTCGAGTACGAGGGCGCGTTCCTCGTGCCCTTTGCGGGCGACATCACTGCGGCCGGGCAGGAGAGCCCGTTCAACGAGGCCGTAGCCTGGATCGCCAGCCGCGACGGGGGCCAGATCCGCCCCCTGGCCGCCGAGTCCGGCCGCTTCCTCACCGACGACTCCGCAGCCAGCTTCCTGCGCGGCAGCCCCCTTCCGACCGGGCAGGGGCGCACGATCACGTCGCTCGCGGCCTGGGTGCCTGGCGCCGAGCGCGCCACGGTCTTCGTGGCCGATCAGTCCTCGGGCCTGCTCCTCGAGGTGCCCCACGTGGTGGGGGTCGAGGAGGGTGCTCCCGTCGAGGCGCCGGTCAGCGTGTCCGAGGTCACCGCGTCGGGCGGCGGGCGCGTCACCGAGCTGGAGGTGCACGACGGCTTCGCCGCCACCGAGACCTTCACCCTCACCTGGGACGGCGCAGCCTGGCGGGCCACCGGCAGCGTCTCCGGCCCCCTCGGCGGCAAGGTCGAGCCCGGCGAGCCCTACACCCCCGAGTCCCAGGCGTTCACCCTGACCGCGACCGCCGGCGACGCGGTGGGCGACACCCTGACGTTCTCGACCGACTCCGGCCTCGTAGAGCACGATCTCGGCGCGCCGGTGACCGCGGTCGCCACCGCGCCCGATCAGAGCCTCATCGCGGCCAGCACCCGCGATCCGGAGGGCGGCTCGGCGATCGTGTGGTGGGACCCGGAGTCGGCCAGTGTCGCGGCGGAGATCGCGCTGCCTGAAGGCAGCCGGCCGGTCGGGCTGACGTTTGCTGGGGACACCCTGTATGTGGCGGACGCATCGGCCGAGGTGGACCTCGAGGGCGTCGTGCTGCACGGCACCATCTGGAAGGCCGACCTCGGCGCGACCGAGGCGGAGGCGGTGGTCGTCGAAGGCCCGGTCGCCCAGCTCGCCCCCGCGCTGGACCAGGACCG
>CALATR010001278.1 GCA_937891875.1 uncultured Pseudomonadota bacterium
CGTTCTGGAGACCGAGACCGAGACCGAGACCGAGACCGAGACCGAGACCGAGACCGAGACCGAGACCGAGACCGAGGCCGAGACCGAGACCCCCTACAGCTCGTACGCGACCCCGGTCAGCTCCTCGCTGATCTGCCACAGGCGCTGGGCGTCGGCGACGTCGTTGGCGGCGTCGTTGGCCTGGACCACCACCGGGGGGCCGGCGCGCTCGAACAGGCCGCCGGGGCCGTAGTACTGCCCGCTCTGCGCGGCCGGATCGGTGGCCGCGCGGAGCTCCGGCAGGGTGCCCTTCTCCGCCGGCTGGGCAGCGACCGTGTTCAGCACCTTCATCACGCCGCCCATGAGGCGATTGCCGCTGGTGCGCGGGCCGACCGCCTGCAGATCCGTGTCGGCGTAGCCCGGGTGCGCGGCCAGGCTCTTCACCCGGCGCTCCGCGGCCCGCAGCCGACGATCGAGCTCGAAGGCGAACAACAGGTTGGCGAGCTTCGACTGCCCGTAGGCCTTCCAGTCGCCGTAGCCGCGCTCCAGCTGCAGGTCGTCGAAGTGCATGCGCCCCATCTTGTGCGCCGTGCTGGACACCGTGACCACGCGCACGTCGCGGGACGCGTCGGCGGCGTTCTCCAGCAGGCGCGGCATGAGCAGCCCGGTCAGGGCGAAGTGGCCCAGGTGGTTCGTGCCCAGCTGCATCTCGAAGCCGTCCGCGGTCTCCTTGCGCGGGATGGCCATCACGCCCGCGTTGTTGATCAGCACGTCCAGGCGCGTGTGGGCGGCGAGGACCTCCGCGGCGAAGGTCCGGATCTGGCCGAGGTCGGACAGGTCCAGGTGGCGCAGCTCCAGATCGGCCTTGGGATGGGTGGCGCGCACCTCGGACTCGGCGCGGGCGCCCTTGTCCATGTTGCGGCAGGCCATGACGACCCGCGCCCCCTTGCCCGCGAGCGCACGGGTGGCCTCGAGACCGAGGCCCGAGTTGGCGCCGGTCACCACGAAGGTGCGACCGCTCTGGTCGGGGATGTCGCTGACGCGCCAGCCCTTCCTGGTCATGGGGACTCCACGGGTCGTGCTGAGCAGAGGACCCACCGCCGTTAGCCGGGAGGCGTGGGAAGCGCCCGCGGGGGTGCGCACGAAAGCCTGACCGCGGCCGGCAGGACGGCGCCGCACACCCGGCATAGGCGAGGGCCGACGCGAGAGGAACGGGTGCCAGTCGACCTCGACGATCCTGTCATGGACGGCGCGCGCAAGATGCTGGAGGGCATGGCGCGCTACCACCGCCACCGGGTGCACGGACTGGAGCACGTGCCCGCGGAAGGTCCGGCGTTGTTCGCCGTCAATCACAGCCTCGCCACCTATGACGTCGGCCTCCTGGTGCTCGCGGTCTACAAGCGCACCGGCCGCATCATGCGCGGCCTGGGCGACCGCTCCCTGTTCACCACCCCCGGCCTGCGCGACCTCGTGCCCAGGCTCGGCGTGGTCGACGCCGACCCCCGCCAGGCCCGGCGGCTGCTCGACGCCGGCGAGCTCATCGTCGTGGCTCCCGGCGGCATGCGCGAGGCGCTGCGCACCCGCGCCCAGCGGTACACCGTGCAGTGGGACGACCGCCAGGGGTTCGCGCGACTGGCGATCGAGGCCGGCGTGCCGGTCATCCTCGGCGCCTGCCCTCGCGCGGACGACGTGTTCACCGCCTACAAGAATCCGCTCACCCCGCGGATCTACGACCGCCTGCGCCTCCCGCTCCCCCTCGCCCGCGGCCTCGGACCGACCGCCATCCCCCGCCCCATCGCCCTGACCCACACGCTGCGCGCGCCCATCCAGCCGCCCGAGGTGGGAGAAGGCGGGATCGAGGAGGTGCTCGGCGAGTTCCACGACCGGCTGGTCTGGGAGATGGAGGGGCTGATGGTGAGGGCGCTGGAGCGGCGGCTGTAGAGCCGGCTCGGGTGGACGCCTGGACGCGTACGTGCGAAAGGCCGCCGCGGAGGAACGATGGTCCACGGTACGGTGGCGCCCGGCTTCGAGCCGGTGCGTGACGTGTTCGCGCGGCACTTCGAGGAGGCCGGCGAGGTCGGCGCCTCGGTGTGTGTGATCCGGGACGGACAGCCCCTGGTCGACCTGTGGGGTGGCCTGGCGGATCCGACCGACGGCACGCCGTGGGAAGCCGACACGCTGGTGAACATCTTCAGCACGTCCAAGGGCGTCGTAGCTCACGCCGTCCTGCGCCTCGTCGACCAGGGCCTCATGGACCTGGACGCCCCGGTGGCCGAGGTGTGGCCCGACTTCGCCCGCAACGGCAAGGCCGGCGTGACCCTGCGCCAGATCCTCAACCACCGCTCCGGCGTCGCCGCGGTGGACCGCCGGCTGAGCCTGGCCGACGTGCTCGCCTGGGACGTGGTCGAGGATGCCCTCGTCAACCAGGCCCCCCTCTGGGAACCGGGGACCGACCAGGGGTATCACCCGGTCACCTGGGGCATGCTGATGCGCGCCATCGTGCCGCGCGCCACCGGCCGGGGCGTCGAGGAGCACCTCGCGGACGTCGCCGGATCGCTCCAGGCGGACGTGCACCTGGGCCTGCCCGACGCGCTCCTCCCCCGCTGCGCCAGGCTCCAGGCACCGGTGGGCGCCGAGATCCCCCGCACCATCGCCAGGCGCCTGGTCGAGCGCGGCGTGGACGGGCGCTTCTTCCGCAACGTCTTCCTCCGCCCCCGCGGCGACGCGGCCCGCGCCTTCGGCAACCCACGCTCGCTGGGGGCCTTCGGCTTCGCCAACTACGACACCGTGGCCGTGCGCCAGGCCGTGCTGCCCTGGACCAACGTGCACGCGTCGGCCCGTGGGCTGGCCCGCCACTATGCGCCGCTGGCCGGCGACGGCGAGGCGTTCGGGGTGCGGACGCTGTCGCCCGAGACCGCGCGCCTGCCGCGAGAGCCGCACAGCTGGTCGGAGCAGGACCGGGTGATCCGCATCCCGATGGGCTGGGCCCTGGGCTTTCGCAAGGAAGAAACCGGGATCTACTCGCCCAACCCCAGCTGGTTCGGCCACCCGGGCACCGGCGGATCGGTGGGCTTTGCCGATCCCGACGCAGGGATCAGCTTCGGCTACGTCATGAACAAGCTGCGGACCCACGTGCGCTCGCCGACCGCACTCGCCCTGTCCCGGGCCGTCTACGACTGCCTGGGCACCCCGGTCGAGGCGCGCTGAGGACCGTCGGGCCGCAGCACCCGCCCCAGCTGGCCGAACGCGGGACCGGGTGACAGGCGCTCGCCGCGCTCGGTGAGCACGTCGTTGTCGACGAGGTGGTCGAGGGCAGCGCGCACCTCGACCGGCCAGGCCCCGGCCGCGCGCCGGATGACGTCCAGCCGGTCGGTCCAGGGCTGGCTCGACACGGCGTGCAGGGTCCGGGTCCAGTCGTCCAGCACGTCACCGAGGTGGGCCCGCGCCGCCTCCCGGGCGATCGGATCCGGCGGGGCGTCCGCCGGGTCCACCCAGACGGTACGCCGGAGGTGATCCTCGAGGATCGGGTTTCCCGCGGCGAGATCGTGGAGCTCGGGTGCCAGGTGGTGCACCCAGTGGGAGCGCATCCAGCGCTCGGCGCGGCGATCGGTGGTGACGGGAAGCCGACTGGGGAGCACGTGCGCCCCCCGCGCCGCCACCGTCCTGCGCAGGTCCTTCGCGGTGAGGCCCGCCCGCGCGGCGAAGGTGTCCAGGTGCCGATCGGTCGTCGCGACGCCCGCCTGGAGCCGGCGGATCAGGGTGCGCGAGACGTCGGCTACGTCGTCGTCCGGACCGAGGGAGATGGGGGCTGCCGCGGACAGGTGGATGCGGCCGAGGCTGATCTCGCCGCGCTCGACTCGGCCCAGCCAGCGACGGAGACCGGCGAGGTCCATGGGCGCCTTGCCGTGTCCGTGGAGCTCGTGCATCAGGTGGTCGAGCTCGGGGACCTCGTCGTAGGCGAGCGAGAGGGGCACGAGGGCGAACCGCTTCCGGGTGGCCTGCAGGCAGCGCAGCAGACCGCGCCGCGGGTCGAGGAAGGCACCGCTGCGGCTGCGGCGACCCTCGACGAAGACCTGCAGGACCCGCCCCTGGTCGATCCGCTCCCGGATCTGCTCCAGCAGCGCGTTGTCGGCCGCACCCTGCCCACGCTCCAGGTAGAAGGCGCCCATGCGGGCGAAGAGCTTGCCGATGACGGGCACGCTCCGAAACTGGGAGGCGGCGGCGATGTCGGGCAGCGAGAGACCGAGGCCGGGCAGGCTCTGCAGGGCGTAGGACACGAGCAGAAAGTCGACGTAGCTCCGGTGGTTCGGGCACAGCACCACCTGGTGGTCGTCGGGCAGGTCGGCGAGGGCTGCGCGGAAGCTGTCGAGGTCGACGGTCGCGCTGTCCACGCAGCGGCGGGCGGTGCGGCGCAAGGCGAGGCCGAATCCGCGATGAAGCAGTCCCGCCGGCCCCTTTCGAGCGAGCCATCCCAGGTCGGACTCCGGCTGGCGGCCGCCGACGACCGGCACCTCCCGGGTGTCGCGGCGCAGCATCCAGCGCCCCACCCCGGCGGCCGAGGTGTGCAGGTAGGCGTAGCGATCGAAGTCGGGGGGCAGGTCCGTGCCGGTGAAGTCCCACTCGTTTGTCGTGAACGGGCGGAAGGCGTCCTGCATCCGGGACATGATCTCGCGACCGCCGCGGGCACGGCGCAGGGCCCCGGTGTTGTCCTGGAGCTGCGCCAGGCGTTCGGCAGCGGCGAGCGGGGCCACGTTCATCGCGGCGTGAAGCACACTTCCGGCGAGTCCGGGCCGCTGGACCCTCACCCCGTCGGGCAGGCCGGAGAGGTTGCGGACCGCCATCGCCTCGTGGGCGATCCGCACGATGTCGACCGTGCGTGCGCTGTTCGCGACGCCCGCGACCGCGTGCACGATGGGCTCGTCCCGGTCGAGCGCCTCGAGCACCCGCCGCGCGACCACATCGACCGGCACCACGTCGACCCGGACGTCGGGATCGCCGATGCCGAGCTTGTAGATGCCCGCTCCGATGGCGGCCTGCACGGCGGGCAGGGCGGACGAGGACGCGACCCACCCCGGCTCGGGCCACTGCCAGGCCGCCGCCACGATGCTCGGCCGGACCAGCTTGACGGTGACCGTGCGGGCCGACGCCACCAGGAGGTGCTCGGCGAGGCACTTGGTGAGGGTGTAGGAGTTCGGGTAGCCGAGCTGCTCCATGACGGGCTCGGCGGCGATGCGGACCCGCTCGACCAGCGCCTCGGGTGTCGTGGGCAGCGCCACCAGCTCGGGCTCGTGGGGGCCCGGCCCCGGTGGGTGCACATACGCGGTCGAGACGTGCACCATCTGGGCCGCACCCAGCGCCTCGGCGAGCGCCTGCACGCGGAGCGGACCGTCCACGTTGACCGCGACCGCGTCGGGACCGGGCAGGTCGAAGCGCACCGAGGCAGCCACGCTCATCACGTCGGTGATCCGGCCGGCCAGGTCCGCGTGATCCTGGGGATCGAGGCCCAGATCCGGCGCGATCAGATCCCCGGCGACGGCCCGGGCGCACGCGAGGCGCTCGACGGACAGCCCAGTGAAGGC
>CALATR010001279.1 GCA_937891875.1 uncultured Pseudomonadota bacterium
GGAGTCGGCGTACCAGGTCGCGCGGCGGCTGTACGGGCGATCGCTGGAGCCCCGGAACCGGCGGGAGCTGGAGCGGAGCCTAGCGGCGTGGCGGGAGCTCGGGAGCGCGGATCGGACGTTCGTGCTGGCGCATCTGGGGATGTTGAGGTTGAGGGCGTTGGAGGAGGTGGCGGTGGGGGTGGATGCGGCGTGCCGCGACCAGCGTGACGAGCACGCTGTAGCCGAGCCCTTTCCCGATGACGACGAGACCGAAGAGATCCGCACGCCGTCGGACGCGGCATGACGGCCGCTTCAGGCCATGGCGGGTCCGTCGTCGACCTCTTCGCCGGCTGCGGTGGTGCGTCGCTCGGGCTGCGGCGTGCCGGATGGTCTCATCTGGCCTGCGTCGAGAGCGATCCGTCAGCCGCCGCCACGCTTGAAGCCGCAGGGTTTCCGACGATCCAGAAGGACATCCGGAACGTCGAGTGGAGCACGCTGTGTGAGTTCCGGAAACTCTGACCGCTTCCGTTCGGAAACTCTGGCCGGTTCACCCACCAGGTGAGCCGTCACCTGCCGAGACCACATCGCCGCTGCAATCACGGCCTTGGACGAAGACGATGAGCGAGCGAGCTTCTGATCCGCGCAGCCAATGCACTGATCGCCTTCGCGACCGTGCAAGCGGCGGTGGACCCGATGAACGACGGCTGAAGGCGAGGGCGTTCGAGTCTTGTCCGACGGGGACATGTCGGTCCAAACGCTGGCGGACGGACCGCTCCGCCTTGTCCCGCCAGCCCGCGCCGAGGTACACTCCCAGCGCGGCCACACACCCTCAACAACCCCGTCCAGCACGCAATCACCGCTGGCCACAAATCTGGCCACAAAATGCGCTGAGCCGCCCCGATCGACCCCTCATCGCCGACGCACGATCCCGCCGATGACGGTCTCGATCCGCTCCCGCCCCGCCCACCTCAACTTCAACCTGTATGAGGTGGGGTGAGGTGCCAAAGCCCCCAACTCCGACCCGAGGCCCCATCGACCTCCCGGAGCGGCTCTCTACCGCCCCAGCTGCAGCACGAACGCCCCGCTCCGGTCTACTCCCGCGACGACCAGGTCTCCCTCGGGGGTGACGACCCCGCCGGACAGGTCGACCTTGGCCTCCATGGCGACGCGGTCTTGTGCGGACAGGGTCAGCGGGGACACGGTGCCAGCGGCGTCGACGGCGTGGGCGTCCTCCCCGGGGCCGACGAAGACCCAGGCGTCGTCCTTGCGGGCGATCAGGCGGGCCTCGGGCGGCAGGCCGCTGATCTCGACCGGGCCGTCGTGAGCGTGGAGTCGCACGAGGTCCTGACCCTCGGCATAGGCGATCGCGTCGCCTGTTCGGGCGACGCCGCGCCAGTGGAAGGTGGACTGGCCGCCGCCCGCGCGGGCCCAGGTGAGGGTGGTGCGGTCTACCAGGAGCACGCCGCCGTCGGGGAGTGGACCGAGCGCGCGCGCCGAGGTGGGCTGCAGGGCGGCGGGGGCCGGTGAGCCGGACGCGGCGGGCTGACGGACCCAGCGGCGGGTGCCAGACTCGGCGACGATCCGCCACAGGGCGCCTTGGCCGGCGACGACCCTGCCGCGATAGCCGCCGAGGTCGACGGGGCCTCCGGTGGTGCCGGTCTCGGGGTCGAGCGGGACGATGGGGCCGCCTTTATCCGCTCCAGAAGCCCACAATCGGGAGCCATCCTGCAGCAGATCGGTGACGCGGCCGCTCATCACGGCGTCGTTGCGCCAGGCCACCTCGCCGCTGGCGCGCACCCGGGCCACGACGTCGGTGGCGCCGCTCCGCCCGAGGACGATCACGTCGCCCGACCGACGGGGGGCGAAGGTGGTGGCGCTCGTTCCCAGCCCCTGCAGAGCGACCACGGCGCCGCCAGGGCGTACGGCGACCGCGCCGTGCAGCAGCCACGGCTGACCGGCGTCGTCCAGGCGGACCACGGGCGGCAGTCGCACCGGCTCCCGGGGGCCCATGCCGAGACCGAGGGTGGACACGCGGTCCTCGAACGCGCCCGCGAACGGGACGGTGGCGAGCGTGGTGACGTGCAGGTCTTCGGCGACGGTCACGGTGGCTCCCTCTTGGGCGGCAGGTTGGGCGGCAGGCTGGATGGAGGTGGAGGGCGGACCGGCACCGCAGGCCACCGCCAGCAGGATCAGCGACAGGGGACGGTGGTGGGCGGTGAGGTTCATGGCAACGAGGATGCCATCTGCGAGTCTCCCATGTGGAGCGGACGTCGCCGCGCGCGATCGGACGAGCGGCCCGGGGGGTGCGCGAGGCTAGAAGGGGTTGGGCGCGAAGGTGATCGCCATGGCGGTCTTGTTGGCCTTGTTGACCCACTCGTCGTTGATCATCTCCAGCGTGGTGCGCTGGAACGTGCTGTTGAGGTTCTGGCCGTCCATCGGGAGGATCCACAGGCTCATCACCTCGTGCTCGCCAGCACCGGTCGTGCTGCCCAGGGACAGTGCGACGTGGGCGAGCCCATCCATGAAGACGATGTCGCCGCGCGCCGGCTCGTGGGTGGCGTCCATGGCGACCGCGGCGTTGACGCCCAAGGCCTGCTCGAGGGTGGCGTACCAGGCCCCCTCGCCATTGGCCTGACCCTGGACCCTGCACCGGTCGTAGATGTCGACCAGGAAGGCCTTGTCGACCACACCGCCCTTGTAGGCGCTGAACATGACCGCCTCCCAGCAGTTCATCTGCCCGTCGACGCCGCTGGGTTCCGGACCGCCCAGGATCCATTGGGCGAA
>CALATR010001280.1 GCA_937891875.1 uncultured Pseudomonadota bacterium
CCTGCATGCGCGAGTCGTAGTCGCGGAGCGAGCCGGTGGCGTACTCGTCCATGTAGTGGTGCAGCGAGCCGTCGGAGCGGAAGACGGAGACGACGGTGTCGAGCCCCTCGTCCCCGCCGTCGGTGAGGGTGGTGACGCGGATCCAGCCCGGGCCGGTGGCCTCGTAGACGTAGTGGTCGACGTCGCCCGGCTTGTGGATGAGGCCCGAGAGCACGCCCGGATCGGTCAGCGCGCCGACCTGGTAGATGGATCGCGCCCCGTCGAAGGTGTCATCCCGGTCACCGATCACGCACTCCTGCTCTTCGCAGATCTCGTGCTGTCCACAGGCGAGGTCCTCGAGGCACTCGGGCTCGAGTCCGGTCTCCCCGGTGTCTCCGGTGTCGGTTCCGCCGCCCTTGCAGCCTCCGGCGGCGAGGGTGAGGGCGAGGGCGGTCAGGGGGGCGCAGCGGGCGAGCATCGGCGTCTCCTTGGAAGGCCGCGGGAGGGGCCAGCGATGCCCCACTTGTCCCACGAACACATGGTCAACCGCGTGTCAGATGTCGTCACGGCTTGCGCTGACCTTGCGAACGCAGGATAGCGCGCGACACCCTGTACGGGGTCGAACGGTCCGCGAGGAAGCTGCCGCACCGGTTCCGCCGGTCGTGATTCCCGCCTCTGTCTGCCCGTTGACCCTGCACCCACCCTGATCTCCTCTGGGGGTGGGGGTTGATTCACTCTCTGCCGATCCTATGATGGCTGCTGACCGCGCTGCGGTGGTGGCCCCCGCGCTGCTGCTTCTCACGCCACCCCCTCACCGTGGGGCAGCGCGCCCCAATCGACCGACACTCATGCCGTCACGAACTTCCTGGAGCCGGCTTGATGCTGACCTCCCTGTCCTCCGACAACCGCCGCAAGGCCTCCGAGCGCCTGACTGCCGAGCAGGAGAAGGCGATCGCCCGAGACATCCGTCGCGCGGAGAACCGCGCGCGTGATGCGATCCGCGGCCTCGAGGCCGCAGAGGACATCCTCTCGAAGCGCCCCGAGCGCGCCGAGCGCACCCGCGCCGGCGCCGTGGACCGTCTGGAGTCCGCGGTCGAGGCCGTGTGGAAGATCTCCAAGGACGATCAGGAGCTGCGCATGCGCGCCCGCGAGGCCAAGACGGCCTGGGCTGCTGCGGAGAACCTGCGCTGGAAGCTGGCCATGAGCGGCCGACGCATCGCCCATGGCGAGGCGCGCAAGCTCGCCGGTCCGTTCATGGACGAAGAGGATCTCGTGCAGGAGGGCTATATCGGCCTGCTGCGCGCGGCCAAGCGCTTCGATCCGGACCGCGGCATTCGCTTCTCCACCTACGCCCGCTGGTGGGTGCGCGCCCAGATGACCCGCGCCATCGACCACACCGGTCGTCCGGTGCGGCTGCCTGGCTGTGCCGTCGAACAGACCCGCAACCTGCGCAAGGCCATAAAGCGATTCGACGCGGCCGGTCTGCCCTACACCATCTCGGACCTGGCCCAGGAGGTCGGGATCGACAAGGAGCGCGCGGAGCTGCTGCTGTCCCAGGGCAACACCATCAGCCTGGAGCAGCCGGTGGACGACGGGCCTCGCCCGCGCCCGCTGGAGCGCTTCCTGTCCGACAACGACGCGGTGCAGCCCGACGGCGAGGCCATCCAGGGCCAGGAGCTGAACCGGATGCACCAGGCGTTCAAGACCGTGCTGTCCGAGCGCCAGCGCTTCGTCCTGACCCGCCGCTACGGCCTCGAGGACGGCGAGTTCCGCACGCTCTCCGAGGTCGGCAAGGAGATGGGCCTGTCCCGTGAGCGCGTGCGTCAGATCGAGCGCGAGGCGCTGATCCGGCTCCGGGAGCAGAGCAACATCCGCGATCCGCTGTTCCGGTCGCAGACCAGCTGAGCGTCGTCAGGCCTCCCCGACCTCCCTGAAGCCCTCGATCCCCTGGGCCCGCATGGTCTGCATGACCCAGCGGACGCCGTCGTGGACGCGGTCGAGGGGGGGGCGCTGCATGCGGCCGGTGGGGCAGATGCGGGTGGCGCCGGCGCGGAACCAGTGGGGTGCGCCGGCGGGGTCGTCGGTGCCGACCGTGGAGAGCGACCCGCCCCACTGGGCAGCGCAGGTGGCGGCCTGCTGGGCATCCTCGGCGTGTACGACCAGGATGGAGCGGGGCAGGCCGTGGGGCACGGCGTGCTCCAGGGTGAGGCCGTGCACGGAATAGCCGGTTCCTCCTCGCTTCACGCCGACGACGCGGGCCATGGCGCGGCGGGCGCGGATCATCTGCGCCTCCTCGCCGTGGATGTTGCCGATCGGCCAGCGCTCCTGGGCGCGGGCCATGGCCTCGCCGAGCTGGTCGACGGCGTCGGACAGGTCGATGGAGGTGAACACGATCACCGGCGACAGGCAGCCGCGACCGTCGTGCAGGGCGGCGTCCGCGGCGACCCGGTCCCAGGGGCCGGCGAAGCCGTCGGGCACGCGCGGATCGCTGGGCAGGACCCGGCCGGTGACCCACGCGCAGGACCAGGCGTGGCCGTGCTCGTGCACGACGGCGTTGGGGGCGGCGGCCTTCCGGATGTCGGCGACCGCCTCGTCCGAGCCCATCGCGATGACGACGTTGGCCGACGCGATGACGTCGCGGGTCGCGGTCGCGGCCAGGGGCAGGTCCCCGGCGGCGTCGACCACCACGTGGGACAGGCCCTCCTTGCCCTCGGGGTGCTTCCAGATCACCTCCGACCCGCGTCCCAGCAGGCAGGCGATCCACTCCAGGGCGGCGGTGGACACGGTGCCGGCGGTCACGACGACGGCGCGCTTGTAGGGCGCGCCGGGCAGGGAGCCGACGGACTGCAGGGAGATGTCATCGAGTCCATCCAGCGCGGCGTCGACCGCGGCACGCAGGCCCTCGGGGGACAGGTCGGTCTTGACGCCGGACAGGTCGGCCTCGCGCAAGCGGTCTCGCCAGGCCGCCACCTCACGCCATCGCATCGGGCCCTCCACGGGGCAGGGGTGTCATCGGCCGCGCCGGCGGGCCTCCCAGGCTTCCTCGACGGTCAAGGAGCAGCCCCGGGCGGGCGCGCCCTCCAGGCGTCCGAACAGCGTCACCGTACCGTCTGCGTGCACGATGCCGTGATCCATGGTCTCGATCGCCACGCTGCCGTCGAGGTTGCACAGGTCGACGAGGCGCAGCTGCCCGGACTCGCCCGGGGGGCGGAGCGCCTCGGTGAACGGGTCGATGGCCAGGACCCGCAGCCAGGGCGGCGGGCGGTATGCGGTGCCGGGCGTGCCCCAGAGCTGGCTCGAGAGCTCGGTCATGCCGTACTCGGTCACCAGGTGGGCCGGGCGCAGTACCTCGCGGACCGCGGCGTGCAGGCCAGCCTCGTCGAGCGCGTGGCGGCGGCCCTTGAAGCCCCCGGTGACCATGACCGTGCTGCCCGGTGGCAGGGCTCGTGGCCGGTGCTGTTCCAGGAGCTCGGCCAGGGCGAACGCGGTCGCGCCGACGAAGACCGGCTCCGAGCCCAATGCGGCGACGAAGCCGTCCACGTCGAGTCCGTCGGTCGCCAGGTGCCAGCTGCTGTCCGCGGCGAACAGGTCGACCATGTGCGACAGGCTGGACTCGGGGTGGCGTGCGGGGTCGAGGAGCAGGTTGGCCGTGCGTGCGGGCCAGGTCGGCAGCACGCGGCGAGCCCAGGACACCGCGCCGTGGTCGTACAGCGCGGTGCTGCGCAGCCGGTGGGCACCCCGACCGCCACCGGTGGTGCCGCTGGTCAGGAAGGTCGCGGCGGCCTCGTCCGGGTCGACGGTGCCGACGGGCAGGTCCTTGAACAGGCCGACCGGCACCGCGGGCAGCTCGGCGACCGCTGCGGGCTCGCCGTCGGTCAGGCTGCGGATCACGGGGCAGCGCTCGCGCTGGTAGCGGTGGATGGCCAGGGCCAGGGCGTCGAAGGACTCGCCAGGCGTGCCGGACAGGCTCTCGTCCACGAACGCGGTGATGCGCGCGGCGAGGTCGCGACCGTCGCCGTGCCAGGCGGTCACATCGACCTTCACGGCTGCTCCAGCACGGCCACGAGATCCGCGACGAACGCCGCGATCTGCGCATCGGTGATCACGCAGGGTGGGGTGAGGGACAGCACCTCCGCCTGCATGCCCGCAGGGAGCACGATCCAGCCGCGCTCGAGGAGGCGCCGGCTGGCGAGGAGCGAGCGCCCGCCGAGCTCGACACCGAGGAGCAGCCCCACTCCGCGCACGGGGAACCCGGCAGCCTCGACTGCGGCGCGCAGGGCCTGGCCGCGCTCGGCGCAGCGGGCGGTGGTGTCGGGCAGGCGGCGCAGGGTGACCAGCCCGGCGGCGCAGCCCGGGGGGTGACCGAGGAAGGTCTGGGTGTGCAGGGCCTCGCCGGCGGATGCGCCCCACGCGCCCATCACCTCGGCGCTGCCGAGACACGCGGAGACAGGGAAGCCGCCGCCCAGGGCCTTGCCCACGCACAAAAGGTCGGGCACGACACCGGCCACAGCAGCTGCGAAGGGTGCGCCGGTGCGCCCGAACCCGGTGTAGATCTCGTCCAGGGCGAACACGGCGCCAGCGGCGCGACCGACCGCGGCCAGCTCGGCGAGCCAGCCGTCGGGCGGCACCCGGCACCCGCCCCGCGCCTGCACCGGTTCGACCAGCACCAGGCCGATGTCCCCGCCAGCGAGGGCCTCGCGCACGTCGGCCATCGGGGCGCCGTAGGGGAGGTGGCGCACGTCGGGGTGGAGGATCGCGCGGAAGGGCTCGGCAAAGGCGGCCTTGTACGCCTGCAAGGGCGTGGTGCCCAGCGAGAGCCCGTGGTAGCCGCCGCCAAACGTCAGCACCCCGGTGCGCCCGGTGGCGAGCAGGGCAGTCTTGACCGCGGCGTCGATGGTGTCGGCCCCGGACAGGCCGAGGATCGCGTGGCCCAGGCCACCGGGAGCAGCCGCTGCGAGCGCCTCCAGCAGGGCGATGCGGGTGCGGTCGGGGAAGGCGTCGCCCATCGCGTGCAGCAGACGATCCTGCTGTGCACGCACGGCGGCCACCACCTCCGGGTCGCGGTGGCCCAGGGTCGCGACGCCGAACCCGGCGGTCAGGTCGACGAAGACGTTGCCGTCCACATCCACCACGTTCGCACCCACCGCCTCGTCCCAGACGATCGGATCGGTGTCTGCGGTGCCCAGTGCGGCCGCCCGGCGCGCACGGCGGGCGGTGATCGCGGGACACTCGTGGCGAGCGAGCACGTCCACCGCGGCGCGGGAGGCAGCGCCGGGCACAGGCGTGCGCAGGTCGGGAAGCAGGGTACCGAGCATGTGCGCGCATACCTCGTTCGGGACCGCCCGGGCGCGTGATCGACCACCGGGGTTTCCTCCCTGACCCGATCCGCGCTAGCCTCCGCCCATGAACTGGTTCCATCCCCTCGGCGGCCCCGTGCTGCTCCTCCCCAAGGCGATCGCGCCCAAGTGGCGCGGCCAGGACCCCGAGCAGGGCTTCACCCGCTTCTACGAGGCCGTGGTGGCGGGCCTCGGCGAAGATGCCTGGGTCGGTCTCGACATCGGCGGTCTCGCGCTCGCCGACAGCGGTCCCATCGGGGTCGCGGAGCTCGACGACGGCCTGCGCTTCGTCATCTCCATCAAGGCGACCAGCCCCTCGCGCGCCCACAAGGAAGGCGAGGCGGCCGAGGTCGAGCCCACCGGCAAGCAGATCCCCTGGCCCGGCGGCGAGGGCCTGATGTTCGACGCCATCGAGAACGGCGCCACCCTCGACGGCGGCCTCACCGAGCCCCTGCAGATGAGCCTGCCCGCCGGCGCCCTCGACGTGTACGTCGGCACGGTCGAGGACAAGGGGCTGGAGCTCGTGGTGATCGAGGTCCGCGGGGGCTGACCTAGAACCGCACCCCCACGTACGCCACCCAGCTGAACCCGCGCGGGGGCCGCTGGGCCCTGCCGACGTCGAAGCTGTCGACCCGGCTGCCGTCGACGGTGCTCTCGATGGGGACGTCTTCGCCGGAGCGGAAGCGGGTCGCGATCAGGTAGCGGAGCTCGAGGCCGCCCATGACGCGGTCCTCGCTGACGATGCTGATGCCGCCCCCGCCGCCCAGGCGCATGCCCCCGCTGGTGCGGCGCCCGAAGGCGTCGTTGCGGTCGGTGCGGCGCGCGTACACGGTATCGACGGTGGGGCCGACCAGCACGACGGCGTAGGGGTCGAAGCTCGACAGCCAGGTGTAGTGGGCGGTGCCGCGCAGGGCGATGCCGCGGGTGGTGGAGCGCCAGTCGAGCGCCTGCCCCGAGGAGGACTCGAGGTTGCTGATCGCCTCGGGGATCCACGGGCGGCCGACCCAGGCCTCCGCACCGATGCCCAGCGTCAGGTACTCGCGCTGGTAGACGCCGTAGTCGACGGTCGCCTGCAGCTCGAACCAGTTGAAGAAGGCGGTCAGCAGGGTCTGGGGGAAGAGGCTGTTGCCGGAGAAGCCCAGGCGGACCTTCAGCTCCAGATCGCCCTCGTCGAAGTCGGACGGCTCCTCGCCCGGGTCGACGCGCTCTCGGCGGGGTGCTGCGGAGAGTGGGGCTCGCACCAGGGGGATCGGTGAGGCGACCCCCGGGGGCAGGGGTGCGACCAGCTCGATGGGAGGTGGCGGGGGAGGCGGCGCGTCAGCCATGTCAGTCCTGTTCCTCGACCCAGGGCACGATGCCGATCGCGCCCGCGGCCTCGCCCGCGTCGTCGACGCCACCGGTGAGCAGCAGGGCACCGCCGGCGAGCACGGAGAGGGTGGGGTCGGTCGCGGGGATTTGGATGTCGAGCAGGTCGCCCTGGGCGGGATCATGGATGACGACGCTGCGTACGGGCGCGCTGCGGACGTCGTCGGACCAGCCCCCGGCGAGCACCACCGTGCCGTCGCGCCACGGGGCGGCCTGGGCGCCGGTGCGGCCGGTCGTGAGGTCCTCCGCCGGGTCCACCTCGCGCCGGGAGGGGTCGACCAGGCGGGTGCCGACCGAGGCGTCGAAGCCGTAGCCGCCGCCGACCCACACGAGATCGTCGTCGGGATCGGGCGCCACCACCTGCGGGCCGTCCAGGGCGGGCAGGTTGGGCAGCCAGGTGGTCTGTGCGGTGAGGTCGAAGGGCCAGTCCTCCTCGGTGGACAGGTCGATGATCCCCCAGCCCTCGGTGCCGCCAGCGGTGACGACGTAGCCCTGGCTGCCCGCGCACGCCTCGACGTCGCTGGCCGCGAAGTCCTCGCTTCCAACGCGGCCTTCCGCCGAATAGAACTCCAGCGTAGAGCCCGTGAGCACGACCGCGCCGCCCAGCGTCGGGTGGGTGACGATGCAGGGGGTGGTGGTCGCGGAGCGGAGCGGGGTGAGGGCGCGGATGGACAGCTCGTCGTCGGCGTCCTCGACCGCGAGCACCTGCTGGGGCGCGCCCTCTCCGCCGGCGACCAGGGTGACGCCGTTGGGCAGGGTCGCCTGGCGGGCGTAGCGCATGCCCTGGGGCAGCACCGGGCCCTCGCCGGCAAAGCCCGTCGCAGGCGACCACAGCTCGGAGTCGGCGCGCAGGGTGGCCGAGCTTGGGGTGCGGCCGCCCATGAGCAGCACCCGGCCGTCGGGCAGGTTCACCGCGGTGTGGCCGATCCGGTGGGCGGTGGGGGTCCACTGGAGCGGTACCGCCTGGTTGATGGGCAGGAAGAGCACGTCGACGACGAGCTCGTCGCGGGGATCGACCCGGACCGGGCCGCTGCGCGCCGCGGACAGCACCTCGCCGTTCGCCCGCGCGGTCACCTCGATCTCGACCTCGCCGAAGGTGGTGATCGGGGGCAGGGGCACGGTGCCGCCGGGCGCTCCACTGGCGCTCTCGACCTCGTTGCCGTCGGCGTCCAGCACCCGCACGAACAGGGTGTCCGCACCGGCGAGGGGATCGACGTCGGCGGGGGTGTGCAGCTGGAGGGTCACGCCGGCGACCCGCACCGTGGGGGGACCACAGGCGGCGAGCACGACGAGTCCGGCGAAGAACCCCCTCATCCGGTGCGCTCGTCTCCGAAGCGCTCGCGCAGCAGGACCAGCAGGCGCTGGTGCAGGCCGTCGAAGCCGCCGTTGGACAGGATGGCGACCACGTCGTGGGGGTGCACGCCCGCGGACAGGGCGCCCGCGATGCTGGGAGCGTCGGGCAGGGTCATGGCGTCGACCCCGCGGGCGGTCAGATCCTGGACCAGCTGCTCCGAGGAGAAGCGGTCGGCCTCGTCGATGCGGCTCTGGTCGTACGGGGCGGCGATGATGACCTGGTCGGCCTCGTCGAAGGCCTCTGCGTATGCGTCCTGGAAGATCGCCCGGCGCGAGGTGGCGGAGCGCGGCTCCCAGATGGCCCACAGGCGGCGGGGTCCGAAGCGGCGGCGCAGGGCCTCGAGCGTGACCTTCACCGCGGTCGGGTGGTGGGCGAAGTCGTCGAGCACGGTGACTCCACCGGGCTCGCCGATGATCTCCTGCCGGCGCTTGATCCCCTTGAACGTTCGGAATCCCTCGGCCAGCTGGGGCACCGTCACGCCGGCCCGGATGGCGGCCGCGGCCGCGGCGACCTGGTTGTAGAGGTTGTGCTCGCCGACCAGCATGCTCTCGAAGGTGCCCACGGGGACGCC
>CALATR010001281.1 GCA_937891875.1 uncultured Pseudomonadota bacterium
CGCGGGTCGGGACCGAGGTGCCGTCGTCGCCGCCCGCCACCACGACGACCGCGCTCTCCTGGGCCGAACCCGGCAGGTAGCGCCCGGTCGACAGGGACGTGCCCAGGCTGTTCCAGTTCTTCACGTCGGGGAACTCGGAGAGGTTGGCGGACACGCCGCTCTCGGAGGCCCGCGCCTGGCTGCCGCCAAAGGCATAGAGGAAGTCCGATGCGGACAACACGGCAAAGCCCGCGCGGCCGGGTCGCATGTCGGTGATGGTGGTCCACGACTCGAGCTCGCCGTCCTCGTCGACCTGGCCGACGTCGACCGTGCCGGTCGCCTTGCCGCCGGTGTTGCCACCCACGAAGAACACCCAGGACTCGCCGCGCTCGACGACGCTGTGCAGGTCGGACGCGATGGCGTAGGCCCCACACTCGCTGCGGGCCTCGGACAGGCGCACCGACTGGACCTCGAAGCTGCCGACCAGCTGACGCTCCGGTGCGCGGATCTCGATGTCGACCGACTCGATGGAGTCCAGCGGGCTCCCGTCGGCCCCGGTGCCGCCCGCCGCGTACAGCCACATGCGGGTCGGATCGGGCTCGGGATCGGCGACCACGGTGACGCACGGGCTCGACCGGGGCGTGGTGAGGGTCGCGACCTCGGTCCACACGCCGAGCGCGCCCTGGGGCAGGGGGCGCTCGGTGCCCGGCTCGGCGGTGCCGTCGTCGGTGAACGAGGTCGTGCTGACCTCGGCCAGCAGGCGCTCCTCGCCGCGGGCGGCTCCGGCGCTTGGCGAGCGGTAGACCAGGTAGCTGCTCGCGCCGTCGACCGGGGTCCAGGTGAGTGTCGGCACGAGGCCGTCGGGCAGGGTCACCGAGATGGGCTCGGACGGCAGCGACTCTCCGCCGGGGTTGCCCGGGTGGTCGGTCGGGAAGCGGGCGGCGATGCGGTAGTGCCAGCGGCCCTCGGCGAGCCCGCCGGTCACGCCGACCACGTCCATGCCGTCGAAGCGGGGCACCTGGAGAGGATTGAGGATCAAGGCGCGATACAGCGTGTCGACCGCGCCGCCTCCGTCGTGGCCGCCCACCAGGTAGAGGAAGCGGCCCACCCGGGCGATGCCGGCGCGGGTGCGCGGGGCGGGCAGGGTCCGGGGCAGGATGGACCAGTCCGAGACGTCGCCGTAGACGCCGACCGGAGCGACCTCGATGGTGTCCATGGCGCTCGCGTCCGCCCCCCCGTCGCCGCCGATCGCGTAGACGAACCGGCTGACCGAGGTGGTGCGACCGGCGGCCATGGACGGGGCGCGGCGGGCGTCGACCAGGTCGGGGCCCTTGCGCCAGGGGAACAGGTTCTGGGCGGGGTTGGTGATGGAGATCGCCGCCCAGTCGACCGAGGTGCCGTCGCTGTTCTCGACGCGGACGACGCACACGGCGCTGCCGAACTGGTCCGCGGGCACGGTGACGTCGATGGTGCTCCAGGTCGTGTTGGTCACGGTGGCGACCGCCTCGGTGACCCGACTCCCCTCGCGGCAGACCAGGGTGACCTCGGGCTCGCGGAAGGCGCGTCCGCTGACCCGCAGGGTGGCCCCCGACCGGTTCGCCAGGGTGGCGGGCGCGACGCCGGTCACCTCGGGCAGGGCGTCCTCGACCACGGTGACCGCGTCGACCAGCACGCCCAGCGCGCCGTCCTCGTTGCTGGCCAGGAGGGTGTAGATTCCGGGCGCGAGTCCGTCGGGAAGCACGGTCGTGACGCGATCATCGGAGCGACCATCCACACCGAGCACCGGGTGGGCGACCGGGCCGCCGTCGGGACCGAGCAGCCAGAAGCGCGGGGGACCGTCGAGGCCGATCTCGCCGCCGGGTCGGGGCGTGGTGGCGTGCACGACTGCAGGCGTCGGCGCAAAGGCCCAGGCGAACGCGGGCTCGACGTGGTCCAGGGCGATCTCGGGCACGTCCTGCACCGCGAGCTCGGCGGCGGGGCGGGAGGCGCAGGAGGACTCCTGCTGGATGTGCACGGAATAGTCGGCGGGGGACATGCCCTCCGCGGCCAGGAAGCGCACCACGCCGGGATCGGCGGGGTCCCAGTCGAAGGCCACGTCGACGCGGTTGCCGGCGTCGTCCTGCAGCCACACGTCGGCCACGTCGGTGATGACGTCGCTCGCCCGTGCGACCACCTCGATGTCGGCGCCGGACCAGACCACCGGGGGGTCGACGTCGAACACGACCGGGGGGGCGTGCACGGTCACCGCGGCGTCGACCGTGAGCGGGCAGCCGTGGGCCGGGCGGACGTCGAGATCGTAGGTTCCGGGTGGGGTCTCGGGATCCGGATCGACGATGAGGTGGCCGCGGTCGACGAAGGTCACCAGGGCCTCGTGCTCGCCCAGGAAGACCCGGGTGCCGTCGAGCAGGTTGGTGCCGAACACGTCGAAGGTCTGGTCGGACTGGCACACGTCCACCGGCTCGACCCGGTCGACCGTGGCCGGACGGAGCACCTCCAGCTCCAGGGGGAGGGCGACGCAGGCGGCGGGCTCGGGGTTGCGGACCTCGACGTCCACCGCACCCAGCGCGAGTGCCGTCGGGTCGATGGACACGACCACGCCGCTGCACACCTGGCCGTCCCGTCCGCCCGCCAGGGGCTCGCACCCGGTCATGGCGCTGACCGTCGCGGGCTCGCCGCCCACCGTCACCGCTGGCCCCGCGCCCACGTCCAGGAACCCGGCGCCACGGATCTCGACCTCCACGGCGTCGGCGCGCTGGCAGACGCCCTCGGGAAACAGGCTCTCGGCCAGCGGTGGGCCGGCGACCAGCAAGGCGGACTGCACGGTGGTGCTCCGCTGGTCGGGGTTGCGGATCTCGAGGTCCCACGCCCCGGATCGCAGGCCGATGCCCCCATCGATCTCGAGCACCAGCTCCTGCTCGCTGACCGGAACCACCCGGGCGTCGGGCAGGCGCGCGCTGTCGGTGGTGTCCGGCGTGCTCCCCTCGGCGAGCTGGCTGCGGGGGTGGAGGAACACCTGGGGAGAGCGCAGGGTCGGCGACTCGGTGAGCGCATCGACGACCGTGGTGGAGAAGGCCTCGCCCAGGACGACGACCCGCGCGCCTCCCTCGATCTCGTCGCAGATCAGGTCCGGCTCGACGGACGTGATGGACGGGGACTCGGGGGTGCACGCGGCTGGGAGGATGAGGAGCAGCAGCGACAGACGCATTCAGCACCGACGTGGATTGGACGGCCAGCGTACCGAGCCTGCGCGGTCGATCTCCTGACGCGCTCCTGACGCCCGAGTCGTCGATTGTCGGCGTTCTCACTGTGAGAACAGCCGATCGGCCAGGGCTGTGTCATGGGGTTTGGAGGCGTTGCAGGGCGACGATCGGAGGTCGGACGGCTACTCCGAACATCCAGCGACACAGGCGTGAAACGCGCTGTTGCTGGTACGGTCGTTCTAAGGCGAGGTAGACTTCCGACCGATAGCTTTGCGGAGGTGCGAGCTGGTTCAGCGTCGTCTCGGTATCGTCCTGCTCTCCCTGGTCTCTGGCCTGGGCGGCTCGGCGTGCACCTGGGTCAGCGCGGCCGAGCACGCGGAACGGGTGCGCCTGCTGGACATGGACGGCGACGGACATGACGCCATCGAGTTCGGTGGCACGGACTGCGACGACGACGACGCGGCGGTGAATCCGGGCGCCACGGAGACCTGCCTGCGAGAGGGTGACGAGGACTGCAACGGGCTCGCCGACGGCGACGACCCCGACGCGGAGGGGCTCGAGTTCCTCTACCCCGACGCCGACGGGGACGGGTTCGGCGACAAGTCGGGCAAGGCCGTGCGGGGGTGTCTCAACATCGAGCCCGGCGTCATCGACAACTCCGACTGCGACGACGACAACGAGAAGGTGAACCCGCAGCAGCTCGAGACCTGCGAGACCGAGTACGACGACGACTGCGACGGGCTGTTCAACGCCAACGACCCCGACGTGATCGACGGCATCACGGTCTACCCGGACGTGGACGGGGATGGCTTCGGCGACAAGGAAAAACCGGGCACGCTCATGTGTGACGTCGGTCCCGGGCAGTCCGACGTCTGGGGCGGCTGCAACGACGGGGCGGACAACGTCTTCCCCGGCGCCCCGATGGAGTGTCCCGGCGACTACAGCCAGTTCAAGGACTGCGATGGCCCGCCCCCCCAGTGCGAGCTGGAGTCGTTCTGGGGCAGGTCGCTGTACTTCGGCACCCCGGTCGATGACCTGGCCGCCGGGGGCAGCTACCTCGTGGCGCGGTCGGAGCATCTGGTCGCCGTGTGGCGGGACGTGGACCCGAAGATCCCGCTGTCCTGGCCCTCGGGAACCGCCCGGATCGAGCTGTCGGCGGGTCACAAGCAGGCGCGACTCGCCGCCGGCGAGCTCGGTGCCCTCATCGGAGATCCCACCGCCGACGCGGGCGATGGTCGGTTCTACTGCGTCACGGACGTCAGTGGCGAGGTCGCAGACGTCCAGGTGTTCATGCCCGACAAGCGCAACCACACCGTGGGCAGCGCGGTCGCGTGGCTGCCGGACGACGCCTCGTCCTTGCCCGGCGTCGTGTACGGCACGGGTGGGGGACGCACCCAGGTCAGCTGGGTCGAGAGCGGCTCACCGAGCTTCGTGCTCGGGGCGTCCCTGCCCAACGACGCGGCGGCGCTGCACGCCTCGGTCTCCGTCCTGGACGAGGTCATCGTCGCGGCCGGGAGCCCCCTCGACTCTGGTGGCGCCGGCAAGGTGTGGCTGGCGCGCGGGGCCTCCGTGGACGCGCTCGCCGAGACCTGGTCCGGCCAGGGGGCCGCCGAGGACCGGATCGGCGCCGAGGTGCTGACCATGCTGGTCAACGACAACGTCTCGCCGGATCTGGTGGCCACCACCACCGACGGGGTGCGGATCTGGATCGATCCGCTCGACGGCGGCACGGAGGTCCGCGACATCAGCGTCGCTGCCGAACCGTCGGCCATCGCCAGCGGTGACTTCGACGGCGATGGCCGCGCGGATCTGGCCGTGGGTGTCAGCCTGGACGACATCGGAGCCGGCCGGGTGCTGGTCTTCCTGGCCCCCCGCATCGAACAAGGTCGGGAGCGCGTCGCAATCGTCGGTGCGAAGGGTGAGCAGCTGGGCTCCGGCCTTGCATTCGCCAGGGTCGATGAGGACGACATCGACGATCTGATCGTCGGCTCGGGCGACACGAAGGGCCCGGCGACCATCATGTTCGTCCCCGGCTCCACGGACTGGTCGCTCGACGGCGAGTAGCACCTGCGTCCGGGCGACCCCGCGGATGCAGACCGCCAGAGGCGCGGCCCGCAGGCTGCCGCCTTGCGGTACTGCCCTTTGCGCCTCACAATGTTCTCGTTGACGGAACGACCGGTTCCAACACACGGCAAGTGTAAGGAACGTGAGCGTTTTTTTCTCCCACCTGCCCCGGTCAGCGGATAGGTTTCCGACATGATGAAAGATTTCTTCCGAGACGAATCCGGGGCCACGGCCATCGAGTACGCCTTCATTGCGGTGGTGATCTCGGTGGTCTGTATCGGGGCGCTCACGTTGGTCGGCGGTCGCATGTCGTCCGCCCTCAACTACGTGGCCACCTCGACGGGCTCCACGCTGCCGTAGGCGCCCTCGGGGTGTCGAGGCAGCTTCGCGCCTGGCCGACGACGTGTCGTGCCCGGCGGAGGGCACATGCGTTGCATCTGGCTCATCGGACTCGCGGCGCTCGGCGCCTGCGACATGGACTCCCTGCAGTGGACCGACCAGGGGCGCCTTCAGGTCGGTGACCGCGACACCTGCGTCATCGATGCGCCCACCTCGGTCGGCTACGGCTTCTGCCTGCACGGAGACGGTGCCTTTGCCGCGGACGGCAGCGGGGACTGCGGCGACGTGACCATCTGGTTGGATCCACCCCTGGCCGCGCGCACGGGGGAAGTGTCCATCCCCCTGCAGGAGAGCTCGACCGACCTCGAGGGCGGAAAGGGCGCGGTGTGGGTCAGCTCCGGAGGGTCGGAATACTCGTCGACCTCGGGAACGGCGACCCTGCTGCGGCGATCGGACGGCCTGATCGCGGTCTCCTTCGAGGCCCAGCTGGAGAGCTTCGTGGGCGGTGATCCGGGGCCCACGGCCAGCGGACTCGTGCTCTGCGAGCCGACCGAGTAGCGCTGGAACCGCTGCGCGCCCCGCTGTCCCATCCGTGTCCCAGGGTGCGACATTTCTCAGCGAGACGGGGCCGCGAGTGGGGCAGCAAGTCCCGGGTTGCGTTCTCGGTACGCTCCGTGTGCACCTCACGTGCGGAGCCACCATGCGATCGCCTCTCTCCTCGGTCCTGTTCGCACTCACCCTCACCGCCTGCGCCACCGACCTCCGTCCTGCCACCGACCGCTCCGATGCTCCGGAGCCCGGCCTGTCCGAGGCCGTGACCGAGCCCAACGTGGGCACCTCGGTCGAGGACGTCGACCCGACCCGCTCCGCCTTCGAGCGCTACGGCGACGCCTTCGACGTGCCCCCCGACCTGCTGGCCGCGATCTCCATCGAGGCCACGTCGCACCAGATGGTGGTCGGCGAGGCCGAGTTCGACGGCCAGATCCCCACCTTCGGCGTCATGGCGCTGCGTGAGGATCTGGCCGAAGAAGCTGCTGATCTCGCCGGTGTCACCGTCGAGGACGCCCTGTTCGACCGCGAGTCCAACATCGCCGCGGCGGCCGCGCTCCTCTCCGCCTGGGCGGACGACGACCCCGATCTCATCCGCGACGACATCGACTCCTGGGCCCCGATCGTCGTGCGCTACAGCGGCATCGAGGAGGAGCTCGCCCAGTCGGCCTACGTGCACGAGCAGGTCTACCCGGTGCTCCGCGACGGCGCGGAGCTCGAGGGCCTGCACCTCGCCCCGCGCAAGGTCTTGCCGGACTTCCCGCTGTGGTCGGAGCCGAGCAACGCCACCGGCGGCGACCGCAGCTACGCCGTCTGGCGGCCCAGCCCCAACAACAGCGCGCGCCCGTCGGGCTCGGCGGGCAAGCCCAGCATGGTCATCATCCACACCTGCGAGGGCGGCTACTCGGGCTGCTGGGGCTGGCTGCGCAACACGGCCGCCAAGGCGAGCGCCCACTACGTCGTCAACTCGAACGGCTCGGAAGTCAGCCAGCTGGTCCGCGAGAGCCGCAAGGCCTGGCACATCAGCGCGACCTACCAGTGCTCGCGCAACAGCAGCGTCGACTGCTGGCGCAACGGCAGCAGCAGCAACAACTTCACCGTGGGCATCGAGCACGCCGGCTACGCGTCCCAGTCGTCGTGGAACTCGGGGCTGATCGACACCTCCGCACGGCTCACCTGCGACATCACCAAGAGCCACGGGATCCCGCGGGACAGCTACCACATCGTCGGCCACGGCCAGCTCCAGCCGTACAACCGCACCGATCCCGGCAAGAACTGGCCTTGGAGCACCTACATCGCGAAGGTGAAGTCCAAGTGCGGCGACGGTGGCAGCAGCGGTGGGGGGGGCGGCGGCGGCAGCACCACCGTGCCGACGGGCACCCGAGTGATCGACAGCAACAACGCCCGCAACGACACGGCGAACCAGAAGATCGTGGTGTCGGGCAACTGGACGTCGAGCGCCAGCGTCAGCGGCTACTACGGCACCGGCTACTGGTGGCGGCGCACCGGGTCGACCTCGGACGCGGCCGAGTTCCGCTTCAAGAACGACAAGACCCGCTGCTACACGGTGCAGGCGTGGTGGCCCGCGGCGTCCGACCGCAGCCAGCGTGCGCCCTTCGTGATGATCGACAGCGCGGGCAAGCGCCTCGACACCGTCTACGTCGACCAGCGCTCCAAGCACGCCCAGTGGGTGAAGCTCGGCACGTACAACTTCCCTGCGGGCTGGAACACCGTGGCCCTGTCGCGCTGGACCAGCAGCGGGAACGTGGTGATCGCCGACGCCGTGCGCATCGTGCCCTCGACCGCGTGCGCGGGGGCCAGCAAGCCGGCGATCGACATCATCGTCGACAGCAACAACGGCAAGAACGACACCAGCAAGGCCAAGGTCACGCTCGGCTCGAAGTGGACGCGCTCGTCGTCGACGTCCGGCTACTACGGCAACGACTACGCCTGGGGACCGACCGAGGCGGTGTCCGACCCGTTCAGCTTCGCCTTCAACCTGCCGGAGAAGCGCAAGGTGACCATCAAGGCGCGCTGGACTGCGGGCAGCAACCGCTCGACGGCGGCGCCGTTCATGCTGTGGAGTCCGTCGGGCACCTTGCTGGACAAGGTGACGAAGGACCAGACGAAGAACCACGCCACCTGGGTCACGCTCGGCACCTGGACGCTGCCCGCGGGCTGGAACAAGGTGGACCTGTCGCGGTGGGCGCCGTCCGGCAAGGTGGTCGTGGCGGACGCCATCCGCATCCAGAGCGCAGACTGAGGTCCACCATCCGCTCTCACGCCTTCATGGCCGTGCTCCTCGCCGCGTGCGGGGGCGCGGCCGCTCCGTCGCCAGCGACCCCGGTGCAGGTCGAGCCCGAAGGGGGTGATCCGCCTGAGTCCTCCGCATCGACCGCCCCCACGGTGTCGGGCACGCTCCTCGTGCATCGCAACCGGCCCGGCGAGGCCCCGCGCTTGTGCGAGGTGGCCCCCGCCGGCAGCGAGCTCGCCTGCGACACCGTGTCCGGACGCTTCGCCGGCCCGACCCGCCCCGGCCAGCCCTTCATCGCCGCGATCGAGGTGGTCGAGGACGCCGCCGGGCACCGGGAGCGGCTCGTGCGCTGGGACGGACCCGGCGCGCCGGTCACCGAGCTGCTCGGCTTTCAGGATCAGGTGCGAGATCCTGCATTCTCCGCGGAGGGTCGCCTGGTGGTCGCCCACATGGTGGACGGGGTGTCCGTGGTCTCCGAGGTGGGCGGGGAGGGGACCGAGCGCCTGCTCGACCACCCCGCCGGCACCTTCGAGCCCAGCTTCGGCGCGGACGGCGCACTGCTGGTCGCGGCCAGCCGGGACGGCAACGCCGAGCTGTACCGCCTGGCAGCCGATCCCGCGGCTGACGGGCACGGTCTGGTCCGGCTGACCGAGGAGCCCGCCGACGACATGCGCCCGCGGGAGTCCAGCCGAGGCCTGCTCGGCTTCCTGTCCGACCGGGACGGCACCCGCCGGGTGTGGCTGCAGGCGAGGCAGGGCGCCCGGGCGATCCCCGTCGCCTCGCCCGACACCCACGTCGACCTGGCCTTCTCCCCCGATGGCGATCGCCTCGCCGTGGTCGGGGGGCCCGCTCCGAGCGAGGTCAGCGTGCGGATCGTCGATCTGTCGAGCGGGGAGGAGCGGGTGCGGATCGGCGGGGCCAGCTTCACCGCCGAGCAGCCCGCCTGGTCCGCGGATGGCGCCTTCATCGCCCTCACCTGCCGTCGGCCGGACCAGCCGCCCGGGGTCTGCGTGGTGGACAGCGAGACCGGGGACGTCGTCAGCGAGATCGTCGTGCCCGGAGAAGAGCTGTGGCTGCCGCGCTGGCGGCCGTGAGCGGCGGTCGGAGGGGCTGTCGAGGCACTTTCAGCCGGGTCCGGATCGCGGGGTGCGGCCGATAAGGAAGGGGGACGGAGGACCTCGCCTTGCAGACTCGACTGATGTGGATTGCATGCTTTGCGCTATCCGTGGCTTGTACCGATCCGGCCGCGACCCCGCTGGGCGTCGATCCGGACGGAGATGACGTCGAGGTGATCCGCATCGCGTCCAGCGTGCCCGACCTGGGCAGCTTCGTCCTGCCGGTGGACGGGGGACTCCCCATCGCGTCCACCTTCGGCCCCCGCCACCTCGACGGCGAGGACCGGGACGACTTCCACCAGGGCATCGACATTCCCGGCGGCATCGGCGACCCCCTGCGCGCCATCGCCGCGGGCCGGGTGCACCGGGTGGTGCCGACCGACGGGGCAGGGGACGGCAACACGCTCTACATCGAGCACCCGGTGCCGGAGTTCACCTGGCACGGCGAGACCCTGGACAGGATCTACGTGCAGTACGGCCACCTCGACACCTTCGAGGTGGTCGAGGATCAGCAGGTCGAGGCGGGAGACGTCGTGGCCCGCATGGGAGACACCTCGGCGAACTCGGTGCACGTGCACCTCGAGATCCGGCTCGGAACGCACTGTTCGCTGCGCTACCAGGTGGCGAACCCGACCAGCACCTGCGGTCAGGGCTTCGACCCGTCGGTGCACCCGCTGCACCTGTTCCGCACCAGCGATCCCGGTGAGCTGGGCCTCGCGGTGGAGTCGACCGATCCGCTGGTCGTCACGGTGACCGCACCGGTGGACGGGAGCGACTGGACCCGGCTGGAGACGGATCTCGGGGTCGTCGACTTCGACCTCAAGGACGGCATCGACGCGACCAGCAAGCCCGCGATGGACGACCTGGACCTGGGCTGGGTGCGCATCGAGCCGGAGCCGTTCGACCGGGACGCCCAGCTGCAGACCTGGCACTTGCACTTCGAGGGGCAGCCGACCTTCGTGCAGGTCACGGACGTGTACGGCGAGGGCGTCCGCATGGGGGCGATGAACTAGGACTACTTGATTGATCTTGACGTTGAGGGTCTCGTCTGATCTAACCTCGGCATGGACAACGAGACCCCCGATCTCTCGCATCTCTGCTCGTCGC
>CALATR010001282.1 GCA_937891875.1 uncultured Pseudomonadota bacterium
ACCTCGGTGAGCCGGTGATCGCCGACCAGGCCGGTGCGGATCTCCCGCGGGCCGAACCGCCCAGGCGCCTCCTGCACGAAGACCACGTCACGCAGGCCCGTGTGCAGGATGGCCGAGGTCGGCACGGCGATCACGTCGTCCTTGCGGCGATACTCGATGGTCACCGTCGCGAACATGCCGGGCTTGAGCCGCACGCCGGGGTTCTCGAACTCCAGCCGCACCCGCAGGGTCCGCGTCTTGGGGTCCAGCGTCGGGTAGATGTAGGCGACCTGGCCCTCCACCACCTCGCCGGGCAGGTGGGTCAGCTCCATCTGGGCCTTCTGGCCGAGCTCCACCCACGGCGAGTCGTGCTCGTAGATCTCAGCGTTCACCCAGATCCTTCGCAGATCACCGATCCGGTAGAGGTCCTTGCCCGCGGCGACCCGGGCCCCGGAGACGACGTCCTTCTTGAGCACGAAGCCGCTGCGGGGGGCGCGCACGGGCAGGGTCCGCGACGCCTGGCCAGCCCGGACGACCGCGTCGATGTCGACGCTGGCGACGTCCCACAGCTCCAGTCGCCGCCGCGCCGCCCGGGCCAGGTCGCTGTCGGCGCCCTGGGTGCGGATCGCGAGCAGCAGCTCCTCCTGGGCCGAGACCAGCTCCGGGCTGTAGAGGTCGAACAGCACCTGGCCGCGCTTCACCTCCTCGCCGGTGTTCTCGACCCGCAGGCGCTCGACCCAGCCCGACACCCGCAGGTTCACGACGCCGATCTCGTCCTCGCCGACGTCGACGTCGCCCAGGGTGCGCAGGTGGCGGAACACCGTCGTGCGCTGCACGGGCTCGGTCTGCACGCCGTAGCGCTGGACCAGGCCAGGCTCGACGTCGACCACCGCGCTGTCCGTCGTCGCGGCGCCGTCGACCGGCACCAGGTCCATGCCGCAGATCGGGCAGCTGCCGGGCTTGTCCCGGACGATCTCCGGGTGCATCGGGCAGGTGTACGTCTCGTGGGCGTGCTGCTCGGTGGTCGTGGACGAGCCGCCGAGTCCGCAGCCGGGCACGGCGACGAGCAGGAGCAGCAGGGCGGCAAACAGGCGGATCATGGCACCTCTTGGGGCAGGCGACCGAGCAGGCCCAGGGCCTCGACCGCATACAGGTGGGTCTGGACCGCCGCGTCGATGCGGGCGCGCTCCAGCTCGAGCAGGGCGCGCTCGGCCTCGAGCAGGTCGGCGAAGCTGGCGCGCCCGGTGGAGAAGTCGGAGCGGGTCGTGGACAGCATGGCCTCGGCGGCGGGCAGCAGGCGCTGGTCGTAGGCGCGGGTCTTGGCGGCGGACCGGTCCCAGCGCTCGCGGATCGACGCCCAGCCCGCGGTCAGCTCGACGCGGAGATCCTCGCCTTGAAGGCGCAGATCCCGGGCGTCGAGGATGGCGGCGGCACGCTCGGCGCTGGCCTTGCGGGTGGACGCGATCGGCAGCGGCACCCCCACGCCCAGAGCGATGAGGTCGGCGCCGTCGTCCATGGCCGTGTTGATGGTCCGCAGGCGGTAGCCCGCCCACACGTTGACGTCGGGGCGGGCGTCGATGCGCAGCTGCTCGGCCCGCGCCTCGGCGATCCGGGCACCCGCTTCGAGGGCGTCCAGCTGGGGTCGGGACGGATCCGCAGGGCCCGCGGGAACGGGCAATGGAGGGACCGAATCGGGCGTCTCCACCTCGGGGAGCTCGTCGCGGCCGAGGGCGGCGGCCAGCAGGGTGCGCAGGCGGATCTCCTCGGCGCCGTGGTCGGCGAGGCGCTCCTCCAGGCGATCGCGCTCGACCGTCAGCCGAAGGACCGCGTGCTGCCCGATGGCGCCGGTCGCATAGCGGGACTCGGCCGCCGACAGCAGCTCCCGGGTGCGCTGGAGGTGGGCCGCCGTGACCTTGGCCTGCAGCCGCTCCCGGGTCAGGCGCCACCAAGGCTCCCGCACCGCGATCTCCGCGCGCAGGGCGAGCTCATCGGCCTGGGAGCCCGCCATCGCCACCCGGGCCTTGCCCACCTCCCGCGCCGCCGCCGACCAGCCTGGCAGGTGCAGCCCCTGCTGCACGCGAAACTGCAGGCCCGACATCGGGTGGCCGGACAGCACGGGATTGTCGACCCGCACATTGCTGTACTCGACCGACAGCATCGGATCCGACCACGCGCCCGCCACCCGCGCCCGCTCGGCCTCCGCCTCGGCCCGGCTCTGCTGGGCACGCACCCGAGGACGGTCCCGCGCCTCGGCGACAAGCGCGTCGAGGTCGGTGTCGTCAGCGAAGGAAGGGGCCGCGCAGAGCAGGGCCAGGGCAACGAGCATCGGGACTCCTGCCGGCTGTGGGCGGGAGTGGGGTGGGGCGTGACGGGGGGAGGGGCCTGTTCGACGGTCTGCAGCCCAACGCAGCCGGCGCCTCGGAGGCCCACCGCCGCCTGGGCAAGTTCACCGCCGGTCTGAACCCCAGCTACCAGGGCAACATCGCCGAGCAGTGGTACGTCCGCTACGTGACCGATCAGCCAAGCACGGAGGCAGGCACCACCAGCCACGAGGTACCTGGCCTCATGCCGCGAGCGCCACGGACTCCGTCAGCGACCCCGGGCACCCCGCGGCCTTGTACGCGGCCGGCGTCAGCTCCTTCGCCGGCATGTCGAACCGAGCTCGATGCGTCCCTCGCCGTTCAAACATCCACATGAGGTAGGCCTGGACGTCCAGATCGTGCTTCTGCGCGGTCCGGACGACGCCGAGCAGTGTGGCCCAGCGGTGCGCGCCCTCGATGCTGCCCGCGAACAGCGACGCCAAGCGCAGTTTGGCGTGCCGCTGGAACTCGCGCTCGGCCTCGTTGTTGTCGATGGGAAGGTCCGGATCGTCGACGAAGCGGGTCAGCCCTTCCCAGTGCCGCAGGTAGTACCGCGCGACCTTGCCAACCGGATCGCTCGGCGGCAGATCTGCCTCGGCGACCCGGTGGAGCCAGGTCTTGAAGCGTTCGAGGATGGGTCGTCCGTTCTGTCGGTACGACCGGAGCTTATCTCCGGTCAACCCGAACCGGCTTGCCTCCTCCTCGATGTCGTAGAGGTCGTCGAGGAAGTCGAGGCCCTCCCGCGCGAGCTCGGGCTGGACGTGGACGGCCTCGCGGAGCTTGCGGACGACGTGCGCGTTGCAGTGGGCAAAGGTGGCCCCTGGCGCGCCGGCCTTGTTGCGGCTCTCGGCGTCGGTCACCAGCACCGCCTTGACGAGGGCCAGGCGCTCGCGCAGCTCGTCGGCGTGTTTGGTCAGGTCGAACTGGAAGACCGTCAGCTCTTCTCGGGTGTAGACCTCGAGGTAGCCGTCCCACGCGCTGCGCTGGCCCGGAATGAGCACCTTGAGGCCGGTGCCGTCGAAGCAGATGTACCTGCCCGCCTTGAGCTGCTTCATGTGCTCGCCGTCGACCGCATCGGCGAGCGCCGTCGCGCGCTCGATCAGGTGCACGAGGGTGCCCATCGCGAGGTGCACGCCCTGGCTCGCGAGCATCGCCTGAATGCGGTCCAGCGGCATCAGGTAGGCGAACTTCATCGTCACGACCCACGCGATGAACGCACAGTCGTACAGCGCCCGGTCACAGGGCATCGGCGGCATCGGCGCTGTGGTCGGTTCGTCACAGGTCGCGCAGACCACGCGCTCGCGCTCGATGACGCGCCGTCGGACGTAGGACTGAACCGCGGTGTAGACCTCGGTCTTCAGGACGTCTCGCTTCGTGACGGAGCCGCCGCAGCGGGAGCACGCGCAGACGGTGTGCCGTTCCTCGTCCGCGGGGAGGTGGACAGGGGGTCGGCGCCGACCACCACGACGCGGCTTCCGGGTCCCGGCTGTGGTCTCGTCGGTCTCGTCGGTCTCGTCCGGCGCGTCGCCAGCGAGGGCGCGACTGTCTCCCGACGAGCCCGATGGGGGCGGCTCGTCCGAACCGCCGTCGTCAGCACGCTGCTCGTCGGGGATGGGAGCCGCGTCCGGCTCCGGGTCAGGATCGTCCAGCCCGAGCTTCTTGCGGAGTCGTCGGTTCTCCCGCTCCGCCTTGGTCAGCTGGTCTTCGCGCCGTCGCAGCATCTTGCTGATCGCGGTCAGCTCGTCGCCTTGCTTGGCGAGGAGATCGGCCAGTCGGTCCACGCTCGCCTGGAGCCGGTCCGCACGACGGTTCGCCGCCTCGGCGTCGCGTTCGAGTCGGTCGAAGGTAGACTTCCACTCTGGCGGGAGATCCGGCATGAACCTGTTGTCTCAGGACCGGCACCGTTTGTCGATCCCCCTCCGAGCACGATCGGCGAACCTGGACTATCGACCGGTCCCTCCGCGGTGGTAGCGGCGCCGGCGGCGCGCGGACAGCTCGATGCCCTCCAAGATCATGGCCAGCTGGCCCGGATCGACCGCGACCTTTCGGGTGCCGGGCTGGACCAGGGGGAGTTCGAAGGTGCCGCGCTCGAGGCGCTTGGAGAAGATCGCCCAGCCCGTGCGGTCGAACCAGAGGGCCTTGAGGAGGCGGCGGCGTCGGTTGATGAAGAGGTAGACGTGGCCGTCGAGGGGATCGGCAGGAAGTCGGCGGACGTGTCCGGCGAGGGCGTCAAAGGAGCCGCGCATGTCGACGGGCTCAAGGGCGACGAAGACGCGGGTGTTGGCTCCGAGGGTCAGCATGCGGCGAGCACGACCTGGAGGATGCGGCGCAAATGGTCCTGGTCGAAATCGTCGGGAACGTCGATCTGGACGTCGCCGACACGGAGTCCGAGCGGACTTGAGGGTCGTGCAGCACGCGGAGTCGGCACGAGCTCGAGGAATTCCAAGGGTGCCCGTTCGTTGGCGCGGTCCTTTCGGTCCACGACCAACCGCCAGGCGTTGAGCGAGCGCGCGTTGATGCCGTGCTGGCGCGCCCAAGCGGCGCGTTCGAGGCCACTTCGGGATGCCGCGTCGAGGAAACGGCGGGCTTCGGATTCGTCGCGGACCTTGCGACCAGGCATGACCACCTCCTCGGAGAAGATCACCGGCTCGCGATCAGCCTGCCTCCGTGCTTGGCTGATGGGTCAC
>CALATR010001283.1 GCA_937891875.1 uncultured Pseudomonadota bacterium
GCCCAGCGGTTGGACTCACGGGGTCAGGACGTGAGGGGTTGGACTTCCACGCGGCAGGATGCAACCCCTCTCGTCCTGACCCCCGGTGTAGTCGGGCTGGCTGGTGAGGAGAGTGGTCCTTGAGGAGCGATTCCAGCCGGGGGGCCGTCCTCTCGCTCGAGGCACCTGTGGCGCTCCAGCCGAGAGGAGGGGTGCTCGCCTGGAAGTAGCGTTCGAGGCTATCAAAACTCGAACCCGGAAGCAGAGCTCGGTCCGCCTCTTGGCTTCCCCTCTCCGTGGCCCTCGGTGCCTCCGTGCCTTCGTGGTGAGGGTGCGGCTGGACGCGCGCAGATCACCCAGCCCCCATCGGGTCGGCGCCCACCCGGCGCGTGATTCCTTCGGATGAACCATGCATTTATAGGGGCCGGATCGCGTGGGTCTCTGTGGCCCCCTCTGTGCCTCTGAGCCTCTGTGCCGAGCACCGCTCCGAACCCCCAGGACCCTCCGCCCGGGTGTCCGGTGTCCGAGTCACCGCGTCCGCAGCGTCGCCAGCGTCCCCGGCAGCCCGTCCGCCTGACCCAGCAGCCGCTCCCGGCCCTCCTGCGTCCGCAGCCCACGCGCCACCGCCGCGAACAGCGGATCGATGTCCGGGCCGTGCAGGGCGGCGATCCAGGCGACGATGGGCACGTCGGCACCCCGATCGAGGGTGGTGGCGACCGCGACAAAGAGGGCCTCGCGGGGGGCGCGGGTGTAGATGGCGCGCAGGGCGTGCTCGTCCCCGGAGCCAGCGCGATCGACCACGGCCTGCACGTACTCGTGGTCGAGGGCCCGGTGCGCGGCGAGCTCGGGATCGCGGGCGCCGAGCAGGCCCAGGGGCGTGGTGCCGGGGGGCTCCTCCCGACCGGCGAGACGCCACACCCAGTCGGTGTCGCCGTGGCGGGCGATCGCGGTGTGGAGCACGTCTGCGATTGCGTCGGGCGCGAGGTCGGCGAGGCGGCGATAGAGGCCCGAGACCGGGGTCACCTCCTCGAGGGCTCCGACCACGCCCAGCGCCGCGCGGATGGCGGCGGGGTGGGCCAGGGCGCGGGGACCGACCAGCAGCTCGCCACCGGCGACCGGGTCGAGCTTGCAGACCGAGTGCACGAGCCGCGTGATGTCGTCCCCACGGCCGAGCGCGGTGACGAGCGTCGCGCGGAGCAGGTTGAGCTCGGCGCGGGGTTCGACGCCTTCGAGGCGACCTTCCAGCCAGGCGCGGCTCATCCGTGCACCCCGCAGCGCACGAACACGTCCTGGAGCGGGGCGCCGTCGAGGGCGCTGTCGTCCGCGGCGCCGACGACCCAGGAGGGCAGGTCGGGCAGGACCAGGGCGCCGGGCATGCGCGCGGGGACGCCGGGTGCGCCGAGCAGGGGATGGGGACTGGCGAGCCAGGTCTGCAGCACGCCGTCGCGCGCTCCGTAGAGGCGCTGCACGCCCACCGCGGACAAGGCGACGCCGGCCTCGTCCCGGGCGGCGAGGAGCAGCACGAGATCGTCCGCCTCGGCGAGCCCCTCGAGGCGGGACCACAACACCGACAGCACCCGACGGCGGTCGCCGGACGGGGCGCCCGCGCGGGTGAGGGCGTCCTCCAGCCGACGGCTCGCCCGCCACGCGGACTGGGGGCCCGCGGCGGCCTTCACCCGGCCGACCCAGGCGACGCTCGCGGACGGACCCTGGAGCGCGCCGCGCACGTGACCCGCGAGGGGCCAGGGGTCGTCGCGGCCGAGCAGTGCGAGCGCTGGGGGGGAGATCGCCATGGCCCCGACTGTATCCCCAACGACGCCGCCGGGCGGCCCATGGACGAGAAGCATCACCTTGTTGCGCCTGCCTGCCGGTCGCGATCCGATGGTCTAATCGCGGCCATCGACTCCCCGGAGAGAGACCTCATGAGCGGTCACGGCGACACCCACGAAGGCACCGGCCTCCACCCCCTCCACCTCGCGCTGTTCCTCGTCGGCGGCGCGTGCCTGGGCTCGGGCATCATCAGCCTGTACGGCTCGTTCGGCTGGAGCGGCGGCGCGAACCTCAACGGCGACTTCGCCCAGATCGGGTTCTCCGCCCTCGACAACCTCTCGCTCCTCCCGGGCGCCGAGGTCGCAGTCGTGCTGGTCGTCATCGGCCTCGTCTGCCTGATCTACGGCAACGCCACCGCCTGGCGCGAGACCGGCGGGTACTGATCGGCAGGGAGCGGAGGCTCGGCCTTCGGTCTCAGTGCACCTCGGTGGCTTCTGGGCGCGGGACGATCCGCTTGCGGGACGTCGCGTGCCTTCGGGCAGGGGAGGCGTGGGTCCGGTCTCCAGTCTCCAGTCTCCAGCTCAGGCCGGTTGGGGAGAGGGAGTCCGAACAGCGGTGGTCGCAGCTCGGAACACCCTGGAATGCGGCAGAACGACCGTAGTGTCGCGAACTCTGGTGCTTTCACCCGGGCACCTCGCCCGGCACAACGATGCCGCTCGCGCTGCTGGCGTCGCTGGAC
>CALATR010001284.1 GCA_937891875.1 uncultured Pseudomonadota bacterium
CCGGCCACGGCTCGTCGCCGCGACGATGTGGGGCTTGCGGCCCACCGGCACCGTGCGGACGAGGTCGAGGGTCGTCGCGTCCAGGACGGACACGGCGTCGTCCCCGTTGATCGTCACCCAGACCCGGTCGGCGCCCGGCGTCAGCGCGAGCTGGTTCGGGGAGTGCCCCACGCCGGTCTGCTTCACCACAGACAGCGTGGCCGTGTCGACGAGCGACACGGCGTCCGCCCCCTCGCTCGACACGTAGAGCCTCGACCCGTCGGGGGACAGCGCGATCCCGTGAGGGTGCTCGCCCGTCCGCACGCAGCCGAGCGGCGTCCCCTCGGGCACGCGGACGCCGCAGACATCGTCTCCGCCGTAGTTCGTCACCCACACGCACGCGTCCTCGCCGCCGCTGTAGGGGGCCGGCACGTCGCGTCCCCGCGGTCCCGCGATCGCACTCGCTCCCAGGAGCGCGCACGCCGCCAGTCCAAGCCACGCGGTCCTCATGGCGCCGCCGGTACGATCGAGAGGTCGTCGAACCAGGTGACCGAGTCGGCCTTCGTCCACAGTCCCACCAGCCCCGCCTCGGCGAAGGTCGTGTCGTGGTGGTCGATCACCACCGCGCCGTCCCAGGAGACCTGGAGGTGGTCGCCGAGCAGGTCGAGCTGCAGACGATGCCAGTCGCTCGCCGTCACGGTGCCGGACCAGGAGGCGATCTGCCTCCGCTTGCCGTCCTTGACCGTGTACAGGCGGATGTTGCCTTCGAGCGCGTTGGCGCGAGTGACGTAGTAGTCGCTGTCGTCGCGGTAGCGAGCGACGAGCCCGCAGGCCTGGTCCACCTGGCCGGAGACGGCCCGGCACCGCACCGAGACGCGGCCGTCCCGCATCGAGGGCGCCTCGGCGACGGCGATCGGGAAGCGGAAGTCGGTGTCGTCCGGATCGAGCTGCGCGAGCACGCGGTTCCCCGCTTGGGTGGAGTCGTCGATCACCTCCCAGTGCCCCTCGGCGCCCTGCCCGGTGAGCCCGAAGCGAAAGCCCGCGGGCGGCGCGCCGGTGGTGCCCGCATCGAAGGGGTGGGTGACGGCCGGGCCGGTGGGCGCGGGCAACGGTTCCGCGGACTGGGCGCTGCACGACATACAGAGCGCGCACGCCGCGATCACGACGGGGAGGGTACGGGACATCGGTTTGTCCTCCTGGGGGTCAGGGTACGGGGCCCAGGGTGAGGGTGTAGACCAGGCCGGCTGCCGCGCTCACCGCAAGCGTGGGGAGCATCCCAACCTTGAAGCGGAGCATGGCGACCATTGCCGCGACCGCGATCACCAGCGCCGCTAGGTCCACCGTCTCCCACTCGGGCCACAGCAGGCGGAGCCCCAGCGGCCCGGTGTGATCGTCGACCTTGGCAAAGATGACGTGAACGCCGAACCAGACCGCGAGGTTCAGGACCACGCCAACCACCGACGCCGTGATCGCGGAGAGCGCCGCCGTCAGGCGCCGGTTGTCGCGCAGCCACTCGATGAAGGGCGCTCCGGTGAAGATCCAGAGGAAGCACGGCGCGAAGGTCGCCCAGGTCGTGATGACAGCGCCGATGGTGCCCGCGAGCATGGGGTGAAGCTCCCCAGGGTGGCGGTAGGCGCCCATGAACCCCACGAACTGCACGACTTGGATGAGCGGTCCGGGGGTGGTCTCCGCCATCCCCAGGCCGTCCAGCATCTCGCCCGGCTCGAGCCAACCGTAGTGCTCGACAGCCTGCTGGGCGATGTAGGCGAGCACCGCGTAGGCCCCTCCGAAGGTCACCATCGCGGCCTTGCTGAAGAAGGCGCCGATCTGCGAGAAGACGTGGTCGGGGCCGAGCACAGCGGCGACCGCGAGCAAGGGGACCAGCCAGATCGCGAGCCAGGTGCCTGCGACGCCGAGCGTCCGGCCGACGCCCGGGCGCTGCGCGGGTCCCCGATCCAGCGCGGCGTCGGCGTCCGTACCCGCACTCTCGGGCCCGCGAACGACCGCGAACAGGTCCGGCGCCACCCGGTCTCCAAACAGCCCTACCAGCGCCGCGACGGCGATGATGAGGGGAAAGGGCGCCTGGAAGAAGAAGATGCCGACGAAGGCGAGCGCCGCGATCCCCACCATCACGCGGTTCCTCAGGACGCGCTTGCCGATGCGGAGCACGGCCTCGACGACGACCGCGAGCACGGCCGCCTTGAGCCCGAAGAACAGGCCCTCGACCACCGGCAGGTCCTGGTAGCCCGCGTAGAGGATGGACAGGACGAGGATGGAGACGAAGCCCGGCAGCACGAACAGGCCGCCGGCGACCAGGCCCCCGCGGGTGCCGTGCAGCAGCCAGCCCAGGTAGGTCGCGAGCTGCTGCGCCTCGGGGCCGGGAAGCAACATGCAGTAGTTGAGCGCATGGAGGAAGCGGTGCTCGCTGACCCAGCGCTTCTCGTCCACCACGATGCGGTGCATCACCGCGATCTGGCCCGCGGGGCCGCCGAAGCTGAGCGCCGCGACCCGCACCCAGACCCGGACGGCCTCGCGGAACGGGACTGCGGGGTGCCCCCGGCCGTCCTGGCTCATGCCCAGTCCGACAGCGAGGCGGCCGCGGTCCGGGCGAGGCGGTAGCGCGCGTCGATCCGCTCCCAGTCCAGGTTGTCGAAGAAGGCGTCGATGTAGCGCGCGGCCGCGGTGCCGTAGTCCATGTGGTAGCTGTGCTCGTACATGTCGAGCGCGACCAGCGGGACCGCGGAGATGGGCATGTGCGCGTGGTCCGGGCCCGACGTGATCGCCAGCTCGCCCGTCAGCAGGTCCAAGGCGAGGAGCGCCCAGCCGGAGCCGCCCGCCAGCGCCAGCGCCCCCGAGCGGAGGCGCCCCACGCCCGCGTCCGCGCTGCCCCAGGTCGCCGCGATCGCGTCGCGGACCTCGCCGCCGGGCTTGCCGTCGCCGCCGAGGTGGCCGAAGTAGGCTTCGTGCAGCACGACCGACCCTCGGAACATGGCCTCGTTGTGCAGCAGACCACTGCGAACGAAGCCTGGCGCGGTGTCGGGCAGCCGGGCGAGCTCCTCCCGCACGGCGGCCAGCTTCTTAACGGCCCCGGAGTAGTTGTTGTCGTAGTGCGAGCGCAGCAGCTTCTCGGACAGTCCGCGAAGGCCCGTAGGATCGAAGG
>CALATR010001285.1 GCA_937891875.1 uncultured Pseudomonadota bacterium
AGCTGAGCGAGTACAGGACGCCCTCGCCGAGCGCGAGATCTTCACCAGCGGGCCCGTGGTGGTCTTCCGGTGGACGAACGCGCCCGGCTGGCCGGTCGAGTACGCGAGCAAGAACGTCCTCGACGTGTTCGGCGCCGACGGGCTGCTGGCCGCACGCTTCGACGGGTACGCGCCGCGGTCGGGTCAGATCGCCATGGCTCGCGCCGTGGACCTGGCCCTCGACGACGGCGCTCATCTTCTCGTCGAGGGGCCGACCGGGACGGGCAAGAGCCTCGCCTACCTGGTGCCCTCGGTCCTGCACGCCGTGCGCACGGGGCGGCGGGTCCTCGTGGTGACGGCGAACATCGCGCTCCAGGAGCAGCTGGTCAGCAAGGATCTGCCGCTGCTGGCCGAGGTGCTCCCGGTCCCGTTCGACTACGCCCTGCTGAAGGGGCGGAGCAACTACCTGTGCCTCGACCGACTGCCGGCGGGCACTCGGGCCTCGGTGGCCGACGAACTCGAGGCGCAGCGTGATCAGGTCGTCGCTTGGGCCTCGAACACAGCGAAGGGCGACGTCAGCGAGCTGCCGTTCGAGCCCGACTACGCGGTCTGGCAGCACTTCTCGGTGCGCTCCGAGGACTGTCCTGGCAAGGACTGCGCGCTTCACGCCCAGTGCCACGCGCAGCGTGCCCGCGCTCGGGCGGCCGAGGCCCAGGCGGTCGTCACCAACTACCACCTGCTCTTCGCCCATCTGGCGGTGCGTGAGGCCACCGGCGAGGACCTCGTCCTGCCGTCCTTCGACGTGGCCATCCTGGATGAGGCGCACAAGGCCGCGGACATCGCTCGGGACTTCTTCGGGTGGCGGGTCAGCTTCCATGCGCTCCGTCGCCTGGCGCGTCCGCTGCGGGACCTGGGGCATGGCTCGCTCGCGGCAACGCTGGAGGCCCTCGCCGGGGACTTCGCGGAGCACCTTCGGGGAGTGCGTGACGCCCGCAACTACCGGGTCCGCCTGCGTCGCCCAGGTCAGATCGATGTGGCGCCGCTCCTCGAGGCCCTGCCCGTGGCTGCCTCGGCCTACCGCGCGGCCACCCCGTCCTCTCCCAAGGAGGCGAACCGCGTCGCGCGCCTCGCGGAGCTTTGCGACCTCGCGGTGCTCCGGCTGGAGGCGGCCGTCGGCCTGACCGACGACAACGCCGTCGTGTTCATCGACCTCGATGCCCGTGGGCGCGGGGTGCTCTGCGCCAAGCCCATCGATGTCGGGCCGACGGTCCAGCGCGGTCTGTTCGACTTGACCAGCTCCGTGGTGCTCGCCTCGGCGACCCTGTCCACGGGTGGGTCCTTCGAGCTGGTCCGGTCGGAGCTCGGGGTGCCGGACGCGCGAGAGCTGGTGGTCGAGTCGCCCTTCGACTTCGAGGACCAGGCCCTGCTCGTGATCCCGGACGGGCTGCCCGATCCGACGGATGCGAGCTGGCCGGGCACGGTGGGCCGTGTCGTCCGCGAGGTCGTCGAGCGGGCGCAGGGCCGCACGCTCGGGCTGTTCACCTCGTACCGCAACCTCGACCTCGCCCACCGTCAGCTGCGCGGGGTCACCTACCCGGTGTGGCGGCAGGGGGAGCAGCCCCGGACGGCGCTGGTTGAGGCCTTCCGGTCGGACGTCCGCTCGGTGCTCCTCGGCACCGAGTCGTTCTGGACCGGCGTGGACGTGCCAGGCGAGGCCCTGTCCGCCGTCGTCATCGACCGGCTCCCGTTCCCCAGCCCCGATGATGCCGTGCTCGACGCCATCAAGGAGCGCGACCCGCGGTGGTTCCTCCACTACGGGCTGCCCCGCGCCGTGCTCGCCTTCAAGCAAGGCTTCGGACGGCTGATCCGCCGGGCCGGTGACTTCGGGGTGGTGGTCGTGCTCGACCGTCGCCTGGTCACCCGCCCCTACGGTCACCTCTTCCTGCGCAGCCTGCCGCGGGTGCGGGTCAGCCGCCGCATCGAGGACGTCAGCGTCTTCCTCGGCACCGACTCGCCCGCCGCGAAGGGGGCCTGAGATGCGCCCCCGCATGCGCCTCACCCCGACCCTCGAGGCGGGCCTGCTGAAGGCCAGCGCCACGGTCCAGGACCCCGACGTCCGCCTCTCCGAGGCCGACGACGAGATGCCCGTCCTGACCATCGAGGACGGCGGGGTGGTCATCGAGCTCGAGTTCGCCGACCGCGACGGGCTCCACCGCTTCCAACGACGCGTCGCCGAGCTGGCGACCCCATCCCCCAGGAGGGACGCATGACCCACCTCGTCCGACTCGAGAGCGACTTCGAAGGCAAGCCGCTCGTCACCCTCACCCACGATGGCCGCCTGGCCTGGGTCGCCCGCCAGGTCGGCGCCGCCCTCGGCTACGCCAACCGCGGCAAGCGGCTGGTGAACAAGATCACCAGCGACTGGGCCGACGAGTTCATCGCCGGTCGCGACTACGCCATGCTCTCCGGCGAGGAACTCGCCGCCTTCAAGGCGGCGGCCCAGGGCGGGCCCGTGCCGGTGTCCAGCCGGGCGAACAACAGCCTGCTGATCCTGTTCGAGTCCGGGCTGCACCTGGTGCTCGCCAAGACCACGAAGCCCGTCGGCAAGCGGCTCCGGCGCTTCCTGGTCGACGAGGTCCTCCCGCAGGTCGCTCGAGACGGGCGGTTCGATCCGAACCGGGCGGTCGTCGACGGGCAGCTCGTCGTGGTCACCACGACCGAGCAGACCTGCTCGCCCATGGACCGGGAGCGGCGCCTGGCCGCCAAGCTCGAGCTGGACGACCGCAAGTTCCGGTCGCGCAGCCTCCGCGACGCGGTCGGTGCGCTGCACGCGATGGGGCAGATCGACGACACCCTGCGGGCCACCTACGAGGTGTCCGCCGCCGAGATCGCGCTGGGCCGCGACCTGCCCGCACTGCGACCGTTCGTCGAGGACCACTGGCAGTCGCCTACCGACATCGCGAAGCGCCTGGGCGTGTCGGTGCAGAAGGTCGGCCGGGTCATCACCAAGCTCGACCTGCGCGGCGACAAGCCCGGCCTCGCGCGCCCCATCCTCAACAAGGCTCGGGGCTCCCAGCGGACCGTCATCACCTACCTCTACGCCCCGGAGGCCGTCGTGCAGATCGAGGCCACCATCCGTGGCGCGCGCTGAGTGACGCCACACGTGACGGACCCGACGCCGGCCGCCTGGGCGCACTCCCCCTGGGCGAACGACCACCTCCGACCGTTCTTGCGGTGGCTGCTGCCGAGGCACGCCGCCCTCGGAGGCCTGACCGAGCTGCGCCTGCTCCGGAAGGGCCGCGGCAAGGGCACCTGGTCCGGCTTCTTCGGCCCGGAGGATGTGGAGAGCATCGCCGAGCAGCTCGCGCCCGTCGGCGAGCCCCGGCAGCGCATCCCGCGCGGCGACCATCCCCGGGTGGGTGAGGCCAACGTCTACTTCTCGCTCCAGCCGGTCTCCCCCGAGATCGCTGGCGACCGCCGTGGGCGGCTGACCCGAGCGCGCACCGCGACGCGCGACAAGGACATCCTCGCCACCAGCCTGTTCGTCGTCGACGTCGACCCCGAGCGTGAGCCCAAGGATGTCGCCGCCACCGATGCGGAGAAGGCCGCCGCCCGCGACGTCGCCGAGAACGTCCGGAGCTGGCTTCGCGAGCGTGGCGTGGAGCCCATCTGGGCGGACAGCGGCAACGGCTTCCACCTGCTGGTCCCCCTGGTGCCCTCGGACGACGTGCGCGGAGCGGCCAAGGGAGCGCGCGCCCTGCTCCGGCTGCTCGACAGCACGTTCAGCACCGAGGCCGCGAAGGTCGACACGTCGACCTTCAACCCGTCCCGCATCCTCAAGCTCTACGGGACCCAGGCGCTCAAGGGCGAGCCCACCGAGGAGCGCCCGCACCGCTTCGCCAGCGTCGACCTGACCGCGCCACCGGCGGACGTGGACCTCCTGGCCGTCGTGGCGGAGGACTTGGAGAAGGCGTCGCCGAAGCCCAAGCCGTCGAAGAGCCGGCCGCGCCCGAAGCGAACCGCGCCGCCGCGAGACGACTGGGGCGTCTGGCGCGCCCAGGCCCTCGCCGCCCTGCCTCTGGAGGCGGTGTACGGCGACCTGCTCACGGGCGCGATGTCGGGTGCCGGCTGGCTCCAGTGCCGCGACCCCGACTCCCCCTCGGGCGACAAGAACCCGTCCGCGGGGGTCGCCGACGGAACGGGGGAGGCCGAGCGCGGGGCGTTCCACTCGTTCCGCGGTGGCGAGACCACCAGCGTGTTCGACTTCCTGGTGCGCACCGGACGCGCCGAGGACTTCAAGGCCGCCTGCGCCCTGATCGCGACGTGGTCCGGTGTGCCACTGCCCGACGACGCCGGCGAGGCGGAGCCCCCCAACGAGGTCGTGCGTCGGTTGACGGAGGGGTGGACCGCGACCGAGGACGAGGACGCACGGGTCGCCCTGCTGCACGCCTGCATCGCCGAGCTCCTCGAGCTGCCGGCGGCCAAGCGGGAGCCGTACCTCGACCAGATCCGCGCCGTGACGGGTCTGTCTTCGAGGGTCTTCCGGGAGACCGTCTCGGAGGCACGGCGCGCGGCCAAGGAGCGCGCCCGCACGCCCGACGAGCCACCCCCCGCATCCGGCCGCGTGGTGGTCGACTACATCCAGAACCGCGACACGGTGGCGGCGTTGTTCGACGCCATCCTGGACGCGGTCGAGCCGGCACGCCGGTTCTTCCGCACGGAGCGGGACATCGTCTTTGTCCGTCGCGGCGTCGGGCCGAGCGTGGTGACCGACCGCAACGTGGGAGGCCTGCTCTCGGCGCTTATCGAGCTCCGGTTCCTGCGCGACACCGACGAGGGCACGACCTTCCAACGCTACGGCGTGCTGCCGGCCGAGCTCGCCCGGGCCTTCGTGAGCGACCCCCGCGTGTGGTCGCGGCTGCCGCAGCTCCATCTGTACTGCCGCTCACCCCTGTTCGACGAGCAGTGGGGCTTCGTCGGCCGCACTGGCTTCCATCCTGGACCCGGCGTCTTCTACGACGGCCCGACCGTGCGGCCGTCCACCGAGGGCGCGCCGCTCCTGCACCGGGCCCTGGCCGACTTCCACTGGAAGGACGAGGCCGACCTGGTCAACTTCGTGGGCGTCCTGCTCACCGCGCTGACGATGCCGCACTGGGGCAGGGGACACCCGTTCCTGGCGGTCAACGGCAACAAGCCGGGCGTCGGCAAGACCACCCTGGCTCGGGTGCTCGGGGTCGTCGTCGAGGGCGTGGAGCCCAACACGGTCTCGTACATTCCCGACGACACCGAGTTCGAGAAGCAGCTCGCCACGCGGGTGGAGGCCGGCGACCGGGTCATCGTCATCGACAACGCGAAGACCAGCCGCGCCATCCAGAGCGCGGTCCTGGAGCGATGCATCACCGACAGTCGGCTCACGTTCCGCCGGCTGGGCAGCAACACCGCCATCACCCGGCCGCAGAACGACATCCTGTTCTGCCTCACGATGAACCTGACCCACCTGGGCCCGGATCTGCGACGTCGTGCTCTGCCGGTGAACCTCGTGCTCGAGCAGGACACCCGCCAGACGACCTACGCGCTGGACGACGTCGTCGGCTTCGTCATCGAGCACCGACTGTCCATCGTCGCCGAGCTCGCCGGCATGGTGCAGGTCTGGCTCGACGCGGGCCGCCCCGACTGCGACACGCCGGCGAAGCACAGCACCAGCCAGCCGTGGGCGCGCACCATCGACGCCATCCTGCGCCTGTCCGGCTTCGACGGCTTCCTCACCAACTTCGACGAGTCGGCCCACGCCTTCGACCCTCGCTACGAGCTGATGCTCGACATCATCACCGCCCACCAGGGCAAGGGCCCCGCACCGGCGGCGTCGTGGGTGGAGTGGCTCGAGGACCTCCTGGCCGACCGGTTCAAGGACCGCCGCGGCCAGCCCAAGTCCGCCCGCTCCAAGGCGACCATCGTGGGCAACCTGTTCCGCGACTACCTGGACACGCGGTTCGTGGTGAACGGCGAGCGGTGGCGCCTGTCGCGGACCTACCCGGAGGGCGAGCGCCGCAAGCCCGCCTACCAGATCGTGAAGGTGACCTCGTGACCGGCCGTCGGCTGCCCTTCGAGCCGCCCACGCCGCGGAGCGCGCCCGAGCGCCTGGAGCGCTCCCAGTGGCTGCGCGCGTGGCTGTCGGACCCGGATGGGGTCCGTCCCGGCGAGCTCCCTCGCGACGTCGCTCGGTGGCCCGAGGACTGGCGTTTCGCCTGGGAGGAGCGCGCCGCCCTCATGGAGCACCACGGCGGCCTGCCCCGGGATCGCGCCGAGCAGGAGGCCGAGCGGTGCGTCCGCGAGGCGTTCGCCCGTGACCAGGCGCGCGGTCCACCGGCCGGATCCTGACGTTTCCCTCCGCTCCTCGTCGTTCACGCTGTCGCAAGCAACCAAGGCGAGGGGCACCCCGGCCCGGCCGTCCGCGAGGGCGGTCGGGCCACTTCTTCCTGCGCCGCGGATCGAGCACTTGACCGAGCCCAGGGCATTCCCTATCTACGTCGCTTCTGTGGAGATCCCCGTTTCGAACCACCCCCTCTACACCCGCTTCGCCCTTCCGGATGATCCGGACCTGGACACGTTCGCCAGCGGCGTGCGAGAGGTCGATGCCTACTTCCGGAGTCGGCAGTGGTTCAACGTGGAGAAGGATCGAGCGGCTCCGCCGACCTACCAGTTCCTCACGGCGCCGGACGGGGAGGTCGTCGGCTACGCCGCCGTGGCTTTCAGGAACTGCGATCACCCGCATGACGGGGCGGGCACCCGCAGCCGCTACCTGATGGTCTACGTGGCGGGCGTGCACAGCCGGTTCCAGGGTGTGGAGAACCCGAACGCTCCCGGAGAGAGCTATGCGGTGTCGATCTTCCGGGTGCTCGAGGACTTTGCTCGAAAGAAGCAGGGCTGCGTCGGCCTGACCTTGTGGGTGCGTACCGACAACCCTCGAGCGGTCGCTTTCTACCGGAAGATTGGCTTCGAGGCCGATCCGGCGGGTCCTGTCCAACGAGATGCGGGAGCTCCGCACCTCACGATGCGGAAGCTCCTGTAGAGACCCATGTGGCCGTCGTCAGAGCAGCGGCGGTGCCGGGTACTCGTCGTCCTTGGCCTCCGGCGGGCTGAGGTCCCCACGGCTGTTCTTCTCTCGAAGCGCATCCATGCGAGCCTTCACGGCTTCCACCTCGTCGAGGGGAAAGCGCCAGTGGCCGCCTGCGGTCTTGAACGCGCCGGGAAATTGACCAGCCTCGAGCCAGTTTTTCACCGTGTTCGCGGAAGACACACCGAGCAGCTTGGCGGCCTGCCCGCTCGTCAGCGCCTTTCGCGGACGATGCGCTTCGAGCCGACTCACGAGATCCCGCCGTCCAGACTCGGTGAGCGCGGACTTCAGGTCGTCGTATAGGGGCTGGGGAAGGGCGTGCATGATGGTGTCCTCCACCGAAGGGCATCGGCATCTGACGATCTCAGGATAAGCAAAACCGCCAAAAACGTCAAGGCTTCCGATGTCTCATTCCATGCGAGGAAACGGCATTTATCACAATGGGTGGTCCTGATAGTGACTTCATGCTGTGGCAGCATGAGGTGACTTCGGGTATCTTCTGGGCGAGGCTTCCTGCCGACCGGAGATCAAACATGTCCACCGACATCCCCCATCTCAAGGCCCACCGCGAGCGGACTGGCAAGACCCAGGCAGACATCGCGATGATCGTGTCCGACCTCACCGGTCAGCCGGTGCAGCAGTCGCAGATCAGTCGCTGGGAGAGCGACCCCGAGTCCATTCCCGGGAGGATGATGCGCGCTCTGGCTCAGGCCCTCGGCATCAGCGTGGACGATCTCTTCGAGCCTCCGCGAGCCAACGACGACATGCAGGTCGACCCTGGCGAACCCTACAAGGAGCTGACCAAGAACGTCGGTCTGCTCCGGGCGTGCCTGGAGGCTGCTCCGGGCGTACAGCACCTCGAGGGCGTCCCGCGCCCCGAGCAGGTGGATGAGCTTTGTGCACGAATCGTCCACAAACCGAACGTCGTCCTCGCGGGTCACTTCGACGCGGGCAAGTCGCGGCTATGCAACGCCCTGCTCGGAGATGACCTGCTCCCGACGCGGTACAGGCCAACCACGGCGGCGAACACGTGGCTCCGTCATGTGGATGACCGACCCGCTGACCTCGATGAGGTGGCCTACATCTTCGGACCCGAATTCGACCCCCTCCGCATCGCCGACGCCGAGCATCGAGACGAGCACCAGGTCGCGGTGGGGGGCCTCGAGGTTCTCACTGCGTACGGCACCCATCAGAGTGAGCGCTCTGGCGAGTACACCGCCGTCGTGTTCCTCGATGCTCCCATCCTCCGCGCCTGCAACCTGGTCGACCTTCCGGGACACCAGCACAACGCGAAGGACGCGAAGCTCGCGCAGGCCGCGCTCGTGTACGCGGACGTGCTGGTGTACGTCACGCCATGCGCAGGAGGCCTCGACGGTGAGGACCTGGTCCACCTGCGCGCGCACCTTCGGCAGCTTCCCCGGCTCGAGGAGAAGGGACTCGACGTCCTCGGGAGCTTCTTCCTGGTCGCATCCCATGCCCACCCGAACATCTCCGATGAACAGGTCGTCGAGATCCTCGACGAGGGAGCCAAGACGCTGGTCCGGGAGCTCGGCGAGACCGTGTTCCAGGAGCGCTTCGGCCGGGCCCTGACCACCGAGGAGGTGCGCTCTCGCATGTTCCCGTTCTGGTTCGAGCGAGCCGACCGCCGTGATGCCCTTCGGGAGGCCATCACCATGGCCCTCGGGACGACCATTCCCGCCGTCTGGCTCCGGGAGGCCGACGACGAAGTCGAGGCCTTTCGCCAGAAGAGCCGCGGGACGTGCGACGCCCACATCCACCAGTACCGACGAGCGCTGAACGACCTGCAGGCCGCGAGTCGTGACCTCGAGGACCGCGTAGCAGCCGAGCCGCAGCGCAAGGCCCAGCGGATGGCGCAGCGTGAGGTCCTCCGTCAGACGATTCGGTCGAACGGCGCGTCCGCGCTCCGGCGATTCGAACAGGTGTACGACGGTCTGGTGAATGAGGAGGCGGTCACGCGGTTCATTCAGTCTCGATACCGCGACCGGAAGGCCGCCCAGCAGCACGCTGCGGGCGCGGTCATCGACCTTGTCCAGAACCACCTCTCTGCACACAGCAAGGAGCAGGCCGATGCGCTGGTGCCGGCCGTGAACGAGTTCCTCGGCGCCTACTCCAACGGCTTCGAGGATCTCAAGCGCCCTGACGGTTCCCCCGTGGTCGAGATCGCCTTCGATGCACGCGGGACCTTCCTTGGTGGGCTCGCCAGCGCCGGCACAGCCGGAGCACTCACCATGTGGGCTGCCTCGCTTGGGAACCTCGGCGGGTACATCATCGTCGCGAAGGTCGCGAGCCTGCTGAGTGCGCTGGGCATCGGGATGGGCTCGGGAGCGCTCATTTCTTTCGTGGCGGCGCTTGGTGGCCCGGCTGTGTTCGGCGCAGCCATCGCCGTGGCCGTTGGCTGGGTGGTGAATGCGCTGTTCGGAGAGGCGTGGGAGCGTCGTCTGGCGCGTCGCGTGGTGCAGACGCTCGAGCAGAACCAAGTACGCGAGAGCTTCGAACAGGGCATTCGCGACTACTGGTCCACCACCGAGCGCTCCTTCGAGGCTGCGGCCGACAAGCTGGAGCAGGAGTACGAGCTCCAGCTCCAGCAGCTCTACCGAATCGTCCACGAGGGTGCTTCGGATCGCGACGGCATCGAGCGCCTGCTCCAGGAGCTGCAGCGGATCCGGGACTTCTTCGGCGGTCTCCCCTGGAAGGCGGTGGCGCCGCCCTCACACCACAAGCCTGCGGCGCAGGCGTCCTGAGGCCGATTCCATGATCGAAGAGAACATCACGCGGGGACGGGTGCACGACGCGATGCCGGTGATCCAGCGGAAGCTGAACGGCTACCTCCGGCTCTACGACCGCATCAAGATCGGCGCGACGACGAATCCCGAAGCTCGGTGGAACCTGGGCCACGGGCGCGACGGCTGGGACAAGATGGTGCTCGTCTACGAGTCTGAGTGGGCCGGCTCCACCCGCAGCATGGAACGCGGGCTGATCGCGTACGCCCGCGGGACCAACTTCCGCGTGAAGCCCGAGAACGTGCTGCCTGGCGGCGAGAGCATCCGGGACGACGCGGAGCTCTACTGGGTCTACGTGCTGGTCGAGCGCTTCTGACGCTTGCACGCGCACGCGCACGAAAACAGGAGTCTTCGGTCCGGCCCCGCTTCACGCAGCACGTGTTGGTACGAAAACGGCGGTGGACGCCTCTACAATCCGATAGTGAGCTTTCCGGAGGGAAAGGTGTGGTCTGACAATGACACTCGTCGGGATTTCCTCAACTTCCGGTGTGTGGCGGACACCGCGGCCGAACTGATCATCCAAGCGGAAGGCACGCCGCTGTCCATGGGAGTCTCCGGAGGGTGGGGCGTCGGCAAGTCGTCGATGCTCAACCTGATCAACGACGCCATCGCGGACCGAGATGATGATGGGAAGTACCTCTTCGTAGAGTTCAACGCCTGGTTGTACCAGGGCTATGACGATGCTCGGGCCGCATTGCTGGAGCAGATTGCCGCTGCGCTGATCGAGCGCGCGTCAGACAACGAGACCGGACTCGAGAAGGCCAAGGGTCTACTGAAGCGCGTGAACTGGCTCCGCGTCGCGGGCCTTACCGTCGGGTCAGGCGTGGCAATGGCGTTCGGGCTCCCGCCCATCGGGTTGGTCGGCGCCGGGCTCTCGGCGGTCAAGGACATGACGGATGGCAACGTCACCACTGAAGACGTCGAGGGCGCAGCGGAGGCGGGGCGAGACCTCGCTGCTGCTGGTGCGGGGCTGATCAATCCCGAGAGTGGAAAGACGCCGCCAGCGCAGATCGAGGCGCTCAGGAAGCACTTCAAGGAGACCCTCGAGGAGCTCGACACAACTCTGGTTGTCCTGATCGACGACCTGGACCGGTGTCTCCCTGGAACGGCGATTTCTACACTCGAGGCGGTGCGGCTTTTTCTCTTCTTGCCACGAACTGCATTCATCATCGCCGCAGACGACAAGATGATCCGACAGGCTGTTCGGGTGCATTTCAAGAACGTCGACCTCGATGATGAACTCGTCACGAACTACTTCGACAAGCTCATTCAGATCCCGCTGCGCGTCCCCCCGCTCGGTACCCAGGAAGTTCGCGCCTACCTGATGCTCCTCCACGTGGACAAGGCGGGACTCGGGGAAGACGAAGTCGAGAGGGTGCGAGGGGCGGTCTGCGACCGGTTGTCGGAGAGCTGGAAGGGCAAGCGGGCCGATCTGGCTTTCATGCTTGACCTGCTGCCGGAATGCCCTCCCGATCTTAGGCGTAATCTCGAGCTCTCAGATCGCCTTGCGCCTCTGCTGGCTTCGGCGATGCATGTCGCCGGCAACCCGCGTCTCATCAAGCGCTTCCTCAATACGCTGTGGATTCGGCTGGCAGTCGCCAGGGCCCAGGGTGTTGCAGTGGACGAGTCCACCCTCGCGAAAGTCCTGTTGTTCGAACGCTGCGCGTCCGAGAGCGCCTACCAGCGGCTGGTGTCAGAGGTGAACAACTCGGACAATGGGTGCCCATCCTTCCTTGCGGAGGGTGAGGCGAGTGCGCGCGCTGGTCAACCGATCCCGTCTCTAGGCCGAGACTGGGACACACCCTTTGTTAAGGACTGGCTGGCGCTCGAACCGGCCCTGGCGCAGTCGGATTTGCGCGCAGTCGTTTACGTGAGCCGTGAGACCATGCCGATCATCACGCCCGCGGACGCCATGTCAACGGAGGCGCTTGGGCTCCTCGAGGCCCTGCTGTCCATGACGTCAAGCAGCACCGCGTTGAAGGATCGGTTGCAGGCCCTCCCAGGGCGAGACCATCAGCTCATGGTCGAACGAATGCTGGTGCGGGCCCGTCAAGAGCAGAAGTGGGGAAAACCCTCGGTGTTGTTCGCCTTCCTGGCTCTGATCGAAGCGGCGCCGGAGATGTCGAAGACCTTCGTGGACTTCATGCAGGATGTGGATGTGAAGCGGCTGACGGCCGCCATTGTCCCGCTGCTCGGTGACAAGCCTTGGGCCGAACCCCTACTGCGGGGGTGGAAGGACGCTGACGAGACCTCTGGGCCGGTAAAGAAGGCCATTGGCCGGCTTAAGGCATTCGAGTAGGGAGGTTGTAGATGGGCACTTCTGCGTCGAGCTCTGGTCCTGGATCTGGCGTTCCCATGGTCCCCCCATGGGTCTCGGATCCGAACGCGGATGAGGACGCGCCCACCGCACCCCCGGAACGTCCCGTTCCCGTTGCTCCGAGAGCGCGCTTCGGTGGTGCCCGTCGTGCCATGGGCGACTTCGCTCGCACCGGGAACCGCAATGAAATGCGGCGTGCACTCGGTCGGTACACTGAGCGCGGCATGGGAGGTAGCCGGACTGCGGCCGCTCGCATGAGCGGAGCGGCCGCTCGGTCGGGGGTACTCTACGGGACCCTCCACACGTTGGCCGGGACTCCAACCGGCGAGTCCGGTGCGCCACCGCTATCGGGTCTGGCCGGTAGGCCCGCGCGGGAGGTCATCGACGCGATCGTGGCGCTGGTGAGTCCGTTGGACGGCTCGCAGGATGCGGAGTCGAGTCAGCGGGCCATTTCTTCTGCGCTATCGGACCTCCTTGAGGAGAATCCCGAAGCAGATCTCGGGGGGCTCACCAATGTCGAGATCGACTGGGTCGTGGAGCGACACCTCGTGTATGAGATCCACGGGCGCGTGCAGCTGGACATCGGGAAGGCGGTCGTGGACAACGCACCGTCGCCCACCGCAGGTCTGCAGCGGCTTCAAGAGATTCAGGATTACATCCAAGAAACGGTGGCTGCGTCCTTCCGTGAACGCGTGCAAGCTGGGCGCCCTCTCACGAACGGGGAGGCTACTGCGCTGGCGGCAGCCATCCTGGAGGACACCTTCGCTGTCTTTAAGGAGTACGTCCGATGATCGTCACATGCGGCCCCGTCCCTGCCGAAGTGATCGAGGTCGGGGACGTTCACCTCGCGATGATGTCACGGCCCAACGACGCAACCCAGGGAAGGCTCGGCGGGTCGTTTCGAGAGACCGTACGGCGATCCGGCGTCGTTCCTTCACCGTTGGCGTGGGACTTTGCCCTGCTCGCGCTGGCAGTGATCGGCGCTGATCACGCGTGCCTCCGCTCGAACAGTCCGGATGGCTGGACGCGTCAGATCGAGCTCCATGTCGCACTCGTGGAGCCGGACTCCTGGCGGCCTCACGTTCAAGAGATCGAAGATGCGCTCAGGTTTCTGACCGGAGACATCTGGAGTATCTGCCTCCACAGTGGAGGACTGGCCGCGCTCCCGCGAACCGGAAGAGTCAGGCGCCCACGCGTTTCCGGCGACTGCGTCTGCCTGTTGTCCGGCGGGATGGATAGCTTGGTGGGTGCAATTGACCTGGCGCGCCACGGTGCTCGTCCAATCCTGGTGAGCCAGGTCGCCAAGGGGGACACCGATCGGCAGGCGAGATTCGCGCGAGCGATTGACCCAATGTTGGACCACGTCCAGCTCTCGCACGCCGCGACCGTTCCTGTGTCAACGATCACCGAAACCCGCGCCTAATCGGTGAAATCCGCGCCCCCGCACACCG
>CALATR010001286.1 GCA_937891875.1 uncultured Pseudomonadota bacterium
CACCCCGACGACGAGCTGGCCCTGGAGTCGGACGCGGAGCTGGTCGCCCGACTGCTGGCCGCCGCCGAGCGCGCCCGGGATCTGGCCGGCACGTATGCGGCGGGCCGGGTGCTGGTGCACGGCGCCCGGGTCGCGCTGGTCGGTGCGGTGAACGCCGGGAAGTCGTCCCTGTTCAACGCCCTGCTCGGCCGGCCGCGCGCCCTGGTGCACGACCAGCCGGGCACCACCCGCGACGTGGTGGAGGTGCAGACCCAGCTGGGCGGCCTCGCCCTGACCCTGCTCGACACCGCAGGGGAGCGCGTGACGACCGATCCGGTCGAGGCCGCGGGGCTCGCGCTGGCCCGGGAGCTGGTCGACGAGGCGGATCTCCTGCTGGTCGTGCTTCGCGCCCGTCCATCCGGCCCGTCGGACGCCGAGCGGCAGATCCTGGACCGCACCCGCCACCGCGCCAGGCTGCTGGTGCTGAACGGGGTCGATCGCCCCCATGCCTCCGTGCCAGACGCCCTGCCTACGGTGGCCCCCACCGGTCAGGGGCTCCCCGAGCTGGTCGGGGCCATCCGCCGGGCGCTGCTGCAGGACGATCCGGCCGACGGCGACCTCCTCATCGCCTCCGCCCGCCAGCGTGACCGCCTCGCCGAGCTCGCGTCCCTCGCCCACGAAGCCACCCTCGCCCTGCCCGACGCAGGCGTGGCCGTCGCCGCCGAGCTGACCCTCGCCGCGATCGAGCAGGTGGACGCCCTGACGGGCGCAGACACGCGAGAAGACGTCCTGGACGCGATCTTCGCGCGGTTCTGTATTGGGAAGTGAGGCGTCGAGAGCGGCGTCGCGTGGGTCGTGGGCGGGGGAGTGGAGAGAGCGACGTCGCGTGGGTCCTGGGCCAGGGAGCGGAGAGAGCGGCGTCGCGTGGGTCGTAGGCGAGGGAGGGGCGGCCCGGTCTCTGGTCGCTGGTCTCTGGGGCCCTCTGCGAACGGGGGCTGCTGGCCCGGCATCCCGGGACTTCGACGCACCGCGATTCCCACGGGAACGCGTGGCCGAAGACCGGTTTGTTCCCTCTCACGGCGAGGATGATCTCTCGGGCGCACCACGAAGACGGGGCGACCGCTGCTGCCGTGGGCCCAGAGACCAGAGACCAGCGACCAGAGACCGCCTCGCCACTCCCCCGCTCGAACCCACGCGACGCCGCTTCCGCCACTCCCCCGCTCGAACCCACGCGACGCCGCTTCCGCCACTCCCCCGCTCGAAGCTCCGCTACCGCGCGCCTACTCCTCATCCACCTCCACCGGATGCGGCCCGCGGTCCAGGCGGTGCTCGAATCCCACGTCCGGGCTCGCCGCGTCCGCGCTCGGGTCCAGGAACTGGAGGTTCTCGCCTTCCAGGCGGGCGATCAACACCGTGGCCGTGGCGTCGCCGGTGACGTTGACCGCGGTGCGGAACATGTCCAGCAGCCGGTCGATGCCGAGCACCAGGGCGAGTCCCTCCGCGGGCACGCCGATGGCGGTGAGGACCATGACCAGGGTGATCATGCCAGCACCGGGCACGCCGGCCGCGCCGACGCTGGCCAGCGTGGCGGAGCCGACGATGGTGAGCTGCTGCATCAGGTCGAGGCCGCCGGTGTAGATCTGGGCGATGAAGATGGCGGCGACGCCCTGGTAGAGCGCGGTGCCGTCCATGTTGACCGTCGCTCCAAGAGGCAGGACGAAGCTGCTGATCTTCGGGCTGACGTGGATGTTCTGCTCGACGCACTCCTTCGTGACCGGCAGGGTCGCCGAGGACGACGAGGTCGAGAACGCGACCAGCAGGGCCTCGCGCATGGCGCCGAGGAAGCGGATGGGGTTGAGCTTCGCCCCGAACCACAGGACGAGCCCGTAGGTGAGGCCCATGTGCAGCGCGAGGCCCGCCAGCACGACCAGGGCGTAGCCGAGCAGCGCCAGGAGCACGGTGGGTCCGGTGGTGCCGGCGACCTTGAACAGCAGGGCGGCGACGCCGTAGGGCGCCAGGCTCATCGCCAGGTGCACCAGCATGACCATCGCGTCGTTGAGCCGATCGAACACGTCGACCACCGGGGCGGCGCGGTCGCCCTTGAGGAAGGTGAGCGCCACGCCAAGGAGTGCGGCGAACACGATGATCTGCAGCATGTCGCCACTGGCGAGCGCCTCGATCGGGTTGGTCGGGATCATGCCGACCAGGGTGTCGACGAAGCCCGGGGCGTCGGCCGCGTCCGAGAGCTTGTCGCCCGCTTCCTTGGCGAAGTTGCGCAGCAGCCGGGCCTTGTCGTCGGCGGTCAGCAGTTTGCCCGGCTGCACCACGTTGGCGAGGGTCACGCCGATGGTCAGGGCGCAGATCGTCGACACGAAGAAGAAGCCCAGCGTGCGGCTGCCGAGCCGGCCCAGGGCGCGCAGGTCACCCAGGGAGGCGACGCCCACGACGAGCGAGAGGAACACCAGCGGCACGACGACCATCTTGATGAGGGCCAGGAACAGGCGGCCCACCCACTCGGTCAGGGCGACCAGCCAGGTGCCCCAGGTGCTGTAGCGCTCGACGGCGTCGTCGGAGTCGGGCACGTACCCGGTGAGCTGCTGGCCGGGCCTGGCTTCTTTGGCGCCTTCGACCTTGTCTTTCTGCAGCTTGAGCACGTCGGTCTGGGACAGGGTCCAGCGGACCTCCAGCACCTCGCCCAGGTCCTGCACGATGACCGCCTGGCTGACGCCCTTCGACAGCGGTGCGGGCGCGCCCTGCAGGTCGGCGCTGGCCATGATCTGCACGTCGTCGGTGACCAGCTCGACGCCGTCCTTGGGCAGGACGAAGCCCGTCGGACCGAAGAGCAGTCCCAGGATGACGCCCACGGCCATGCCGATCAGGATGCGGGTGTGCAGCTTCACGAGCCCTCCAGCGCGGGAGGGTAGCAGGGCGGGCCGTGGTGCCGCGTCCCGGTCGGCGAGGTAGGCGAGCAGGCGGCGTGGCCGCGTTGGAGGCTCGAATGCGGCACCTGTTCGTCATGGACCCCCTGGAGCGCATCCACGTCCAGGGCGACAGCACCTACGTCGTCATGCGCACCTGCTGTGAGCGCGGCCACGAGGTGCTGATGTGCGAGCCCAGGCACCTGTTCGCCAGGGAAGGTCGCGCGGGCGCCATGGCCCAGCCCACCGTCGTGAGCGCCATCCCGCCGCACTTCCAGACCGATGCCGCGATCCCGGTGAACCTGGCCGACTTCGACGTGGTCTGGATGCGCAAGGACCCGCCCTTCGACATGGACTACATCTTCGCCACCTACCTGCTGGACATGGTGCCGCCGACGACGGTGGTGGTGAACGATCCCGTCGGGCTCAAGGTCTTCAACGAGAAGCTGTGGGCCATGCACTTCCGCGAGCTGCACCCGCCCACCCTGCTCTCCCGCGACGCCAAGCAGATCCGCGCGTTCGTCGAGGCCCTGCCGGGCAAGGCCGTGCTCAAGCCCTGGGACGGCAACGGTGGCCGCGGGATCCTGCAGACCCAGAAGGGCGACGTGAACCTCAACTCGATCATCGAGGTGCTCACCCTCGACGGCAAGCAGGCGGTCATCGCCCAGCCGTTCATCCCGGAGATCCGCCAGGGCGACAAGCGCATCATGCTCTTCGACGGCGAGCCGGTCGGGGCACTCCTCCGTGTGCCCGCCCAGGACGACTTCCGCGGCAACATGCACGTGGGGGCGTCGGTGCAGGCGACCGAGCTGACCGCGCGAGACAAGGAGATCTGTGACACCCTGGGACCGGCCCTGCGTGAGCACGGCCAGATCTGGGTGGGCATCGACGTCATCGGCGACTGGCTGACCGAGATCAACATCACGTCGCCCACGGGATTCCAGGAGATCCGACGCTTGACTGGGAAGTCACTCGAGGACGAGCTCGTTGATCGGGTGGCCCGGCATGTCGCTCGGCGGAGGAACACTGCATGATCCGCATCGTCCGCGCACTCGCACTCACGGTCCCCCTGGTCGCGGCTCCCGCCGTCGCCGGGCCCAAGGACACGGCGGAGCCGGAGGACATGGACATCGAGGGTGTCGCTGGCAAGCGACTGCCCGAGCTCGACGGCGTGCAGGGGGCAGCTGCGGCGAAGCAGGCCGAGGCCGCGCTGGTCAAGCGCGGCGCCGAGGCCCTGGGTCTGCCCGAGGACTACGTCCGGCGCACCCGGGTCGGCTTCGGCAAGGTCTTCGAGCGTGACTACAAGGGCGCCCGCCAGCACTTCGTGAAGCTGGACCAGGACCACCCGGGCACCGGGATCTCGGGCAGCGTCGACGCCCTGGTGTGGCAGGCGCTGATGCTCGAGAACTTCGACTTCCGCTACGACCGCCAGTACGAGGTCGCCAACAAGAAGGCCCTGGACGACCTCAAGGTCGCCCTGCAGTCGCCGGAGCACCAGGGCTGGGAGCACTTCCAGATGGCCGGCCTGATGGGGGTCGAGGCGATCCACATGGTGCGCCACGGCACGTACCTGCCCGCACTGAACCGGGCGTTCGAGGCCATGGATCACGTACAGTCCGCCCGCGAGGCCGCCCCGGGGTTCACCGATCTCGACATCGCCGACGGCATGTACAACTACTGGCGCACCGTCGTGACCATGTCGACGAAGTACCTGCCCGACTTCGGCGACAACCGCGCGCTGGGCATCCGCCAGATCCAGAACGTGCAGGAGAACGGGATCTTCCTGTCCGATCCCGCGACCCTGGCGCTCGCGTTCACCTGGCTCGAGGAGCGCAAGTACAGCCAGGCGGTGACGGCCTGCCGCCGGAACGCCGCCCGCTACCCGGACAACGTGATCAACAACCTGCTGCTGGGCCAGGCCCTGCTCTACCAGCGCCAGTACGACGACTCGATCGCGGTGTTCAAGAAGATCCAGGCGATCTCTCCCGAGAACAACCGCGTGCACTACTACCTGGGGCTGGCGACCCTGCGGAAGGGCGACGCGCGCCAGGCCATCCAGCACCTCGAGCGCTACCTCGCCAGCGACCACCTGGAGGGCTGGCAGAAGGCCTCGGGTCACTACCGCCTGGGCCAGGCCCACTACCGCCTGAAGGCGTACAAGTCGGCGGAGTACCACTACAAGCTGGCGGTCAAGGAGACCGGACACAAGGCCAGCAAGCGTGCCATCGACCGCATGCAGGACCTCCGCAAGCAGGGTCGGATCGACTACTGATCCGACCGTCCCCACACGAGACGGCGCCGGTCACCCGAGGTGGGTGCCGGCGCCGTGGTCGGGGGGGAAGCGCGCGTCAGTCGACGGCGGGAACCTTCAGCTCCATGCCGATCGCGAGGTTCGGCCGGCCCTTCAGGGTCTTCGGGTTGGCCTTGAGGATGGTCTTCGCCAGGCTCGCGTCGCCGTAGTAGCGGTAGGCGATCGAGGAGAGGCTGTCGCCGGACACGACGGTGTGGGTCGTGCCCTTGGTGCGGGACAGCACCTTGATGGCGCTGCCGTCGACCTCGCTCACGCCCGGAACCGCAGCGATGAGGTCCTCGGCGCGCTTGCGCTGGGTGTGGGTCTGCACGGTGCCGGACAGGCTGGCCTTGCCGCTGGCGACGGCCACCTCGAGGGCGGCGCCGTCCAGGCCGGGGGCGTCCTGCAGGGCGGTGGCGGCGGCGGTCGCGAGGGTCTGCGAGGGGGGCGGGGTGACCACGGCGGAGGTGCCACCGGCGTCGGTGCCGGTCGCGGCGGATCCGGCGGCGGATGCGGCGGCGGCGCCACCCGGATCGGCGGGGGTCGAGACGCCCTCGGGAGCCGGGGTGGGGTCGGTGGCGGCCGAGGCGACCGCGGGGACGGGCGCGTCGATCTCGGCGTCGGAAGCGGAAAACAGTCCCAGTCCGGCAAACAGGATGTTGCCCATGATGAACACGCCGGCGACCGCGGCGAAGCCGGTGGTGAACCAGGCCCAGCGGCGGACTTCCATGCCCAGGTCGTGCACCCGGCCGACCAGGCGCGCGTTGTCGCTGCGCAGGCGGCGGGCCTCCTGGCGGAGCGCCTGGATCTCCCCGTCGTCCCGGCCGTTCAGGGCCGTGCGGCGCTCATCCGCCCCGGCGCGCTCGGAGCGCAGGTGCTCCTCCACGGCGGAGCGCAGGGTCATCGGCACGTTGGCGCCCGAGGCGCGGGCCCGGTCGAGGCTCTCGAGCGCGGAGACCCAGTCCTGGCGGGCGACGCGGATCTTCGCCGTCAACAGGTGCGCCTCGCCGTCGTTGGGGTCCAGGCACAGGAGCATCGCCAGGCGATCGAGCGCACGCCCGTGCTCGCCGTCTCCCGCGAAGCGCAGGGCCTCGTTGTACAGCTCGCTGGGGGCGTCGAGACCAGCGGCCTCCGCGGCCTGACGCAGCGCGACGGCCACGCCGCCGGGACCAACGGGCTGATCGGACAGGGAGCTTCGCGACGACTCGTCGAAGCGGACGGTCTCACCGTGCATGGCGTCACCGGAGCAGGTTTGGGCTGACCGTGGACCAGGAAGGTCGGGGGGAAGGCCCGGGGGGAAACAGGGGAGGGAGCGTGTGGGTTGGCCGACCCGGGGAAGGTCTCGGGGGGAGACCGGCGGGTCACCGGGGGGAGATGCACACCAGAAGCGTGCAAGCTGGAGTCGGGGAGACTCCAAGCGACGTATACCACAGAGGGATCGGCGAGCAACCCCCCACATGCGGTCGTATGCGACGAAAGTCGCGTCGGATCCCGCTACTGACCGCGTCGCTCCTCGATGAAGGCGTCGGTCTTCTCGAAGATGCCGATGATTCCGTTGGCGAGCGTCGCCACCTGCAGATCCTCGCCGAGCTCCACCACCAGCGAGAGCTTCGACCAGCTGGAGGTGAGGCGCAGGGTGTCCTCGGGGCCGTCCTCGATGAAGATGTCGATCGAGAAGGACAGCTCCAGGCAGTTGCCGGACTCGCCGTCGTCCCCGCTGCAGCCGAAGTTCGGTGCCCAGGTGCGCCCGGCGACGGCGACCCGGCCATCATCCAGCTCCACCCAGCGGTAGTCCTTGCGCAGGGTGTAGGGGATCCGCACGCCCAGGCGCTCCTGCACGATGTCGTTGTCGGTGCGGATCAGCTCGGGCACGTCCGGGGCCTCGGCGGCCAGGAACGCGTCTGCGTCGCCCTCGATGAGGGTGCGATCGAAGCGCTCGTACTGCTTGGCGTTCCAGGTCTGATCCTGCAGGGGCAGCAGCGCCGCGTGCGCCTCCACCGGGAAGGGGCTCTCGTAGGAGACTGCGACACCGACGAGATCCTCGATGGGGGTGCGGCTCGGGTAGGTGATGCCCTCGCCGATCTCCTCCTCGGTCAGCGCCGACAGGCGGAAGCCGTCCTCCTGGGCCTCTTCGCTGCGGCCGTCGCCGTCCAGGTAGATGGCGATGTTGGACATGCCGTCCGCCATCGCGCGGTCGTCCTCCCAGTGGGTGAACAGGAAGCGCGACAGACCGTCGACGTCATCGGGTGCGGGGGCACGCTCGCGGGCGCAGCCGACCGAGACGGCGGCGAGGAGGACCAGGACAGAACTTCCGAAGAGTCGAGCACCAAACATGCTTCTTCCATACCAGCGGGCCAGAGGGCGGCGGCGTGATAACCCCCCCTCCCCGGAGTCCGCCAGATCCGGGGCGGGTCCATCGTACCCGACTGACAAGAGTGGTCTGCACTCGAACATGGATGGAAGGATCGGATGTCGGACGACGTGAGGGTCACCCCCCAGGCCTGGAATCCCCGCGGCGAGGCCGTGATCGTGGGCAGCCACGGCAAGCCTCTGATGGTCTTCGGAGGCATTCCCGGTGAGGAAGCCACCGTGTGGGTGCAGCACAAGGGGCGCAACCAGTCGCTCGGCCTGTGGCGCCACTCCGACACGCCCGATCCCCACCGCGTCGAGCCCCCGTGCGACCGCTACACCGCCTGCGGCGGCTGTCCGCTGATGCACCTCGACGTCGAGGGGCAGTGGATGGCGCGGGAGGCGCTGGTCCGGGAAGCGCTCGCCGAGCACGGCCTCGATGACGTGACCATCGGCGCGCGCCACGCCTCCCCCGACGGGCTCGACGGCTACCGCCACGTGGTCAAGCTGGGCACCGGCTACTCGGACCAGGGCAGCCTGCGGGTCGGCGCGTGGGGTCGGCGGACCCGCACCATCGTGCCCATTCCCAACTGCCCGGTGACGACCGAGACCCTGCGCCGCTGCATGTCCGCGGTCGCCCACCACGTCATCGAGCTGAACATCCGCCCGTACGATCCCGAAGCCGACAGCGGCGTGCTCCGCTCGGTGGTGCTGCGCCAGAGCCGGACCACCGGAGAGGTGCTGGTCACCCTGGTGGTGGGGCGGCGGATCCGTCAGCTCACCGACCTCGCCGAGGCCATCGCCAACGACGTCAGCGAGGTGGCGGGCGTCTGGATGCACACCAACACCGACCCGGGGAACGCCATCTGGACCCGGGACGAGTGGGGCGCGATCCACGTGCGCCCGCTCATCGGAAAGGCCTGGATCGAAGAGGAGGTCGGCGGGGTCTCCTACCGCATGGGGCCGGGCGACTTCTTCCAGACCAACCCCGCGGTGGCCGAGGTGCTGTACACCCGCGCGCTCGACGCGCTGCAGGTCCAGCACGGCACGCCGGTGGTCGATCTGTATGCCGGCGTCGGGGGCATGGCCCTGCAGGCGTCCAGGCGCAGCGGCTGGGCGCTGGGGGTCGAGACCATCGAGGGTGCGGTCGTGCACGCCCGGGAGAGCGCCCGCCGCAACGGGCTCACCGCCGAGTTCCTGTGCGAGGACGTGTTCCACGCCATGCCCGACGTGCACAAGCGCCTGGGCGGTCGCCGCCCGGTCGTGGTGGTCAACCCCGCCCGTCGCGGCCTCGAGGACGGGGTCATCGACGAGATCGTCAAGCTGGAGCCCCGGCGGATCGGCTACATCTCGTGCAACCCGCGCGCCCTGGCCCGCGACCTGGCCCTGCTGCGTGACAAGGGCTTCACCATCGGCCAGCTCGAGCTCTTCGACATGTTCCCCAACACGCCGCACGTCGAGGTGCTGGTGGTGCTGGAGGGCAAGGCGACCGACCAGCGCGAGCCCCGGGCCCCGCGGCGCAAGGTCGTGCGGCGCTCGTAGGTGGCGCGAGGCGGACGGCGCTGCGGTAGTCTCCGGCGATGACGCGCACCGTGCCATGGATTGGAGCGTTGGGCGCGCTGCTGCTGGCGATCCCCGCGGCGGCGGCCGATCCCCTCGAGCCCGAGGTCTTCCGCCTCGACGCCGTGTTCGTGTCGGTGTTCCGCACCCCGGACGAGGCCCTGTCCGAGCGCGCCCGGGCCATCGAGCGCGGCCTCGTGGACAAGCTCCAGGAGCGCCACCTGGTCGTGCCGCTGGAGCGGGTGGCCGGCTTCGACGACTACTCCGCCGAGACCTACCTGCTGGCCTGCCCCCAGGACCGCTGGGACGGCTGCGCGTACGTCATCGGGGATCGCGGCCGGGCCGACTGGGCGGTGTCCGGGGTGGTCACCCGTGAGGTCGAGACCGGCCTGATGGTGCAGACCAGCATCATCGACGTGAAGGGCTCGCGCACGGTCGTTCAGTTTGCCGTGACCGTGCCCGACGACGACCAGGAGTCCTACGCCGAGGCCGTCGCCAGCTTCATCGACCGCCTGTCTGCCGGGGAGCGCACGCCCGAGTCCGCCGAGGTGGACCCGGCGTTGGAGGCGCAGAAACGGCGGCTGGAGAAGGAGGCGATCGCCCAGGGGCTGGCCGCGCTGGAGGAGGAGCTGGGCGCGCTCGACATCAGCGAGGAGGGCTTCGATCTGGATGCGCCGCGCCTGACCGACGCCGACCTGCAGCGCTACCGCGACCGGGACTCGGTGACCCCGTGGGAGTCGCTGGGCATGACCGCGGCCCAGTACAAGCGCATGCGCAACCGGGGCATGGACGTGCAGAGCTTCCGGGCCCGGCTGAAGGGGCGGCAGGGCAAGGTGCTGGTGCGCGGCTCGCTGATGGCGGGCGGCGGCCCCAACCAGGTCAACACCGACCTGCGCTGGGCCATCGACGCGTCCAACGGCCAGGTGGTGCGGACCGAGGTCTTCCAGGAGGTCGTCGGCGGCTGGTCCTTCGGCGCCATGGGAGAGGCCGGCCTGGGCGTGCTCCCGTGGCTGGACGTGTCCGTCTTCGCCACCACCGAGGTCGGCTCGATCCGGTGGGTGCTGCACCCGGAGACCGTGCAGGACCCGCGTGTGCCCGACGAGCCCGTCGTGCAGCCGGTCGGCGCGGTGGCGGTCGGCGGGCGGGCCACCGTGGCGCTCTTCCCCGACCTGGAGGTGCACCCGACCGTCGGCGGCGGCGTCGCCCTGTGGTTCGGGCCGGGCCTGTTCCGCGTCGTCGACCCCGCCTCGGTGCCCCAGGCGAACTTCCCCGATCCGGCGCAGGTGCTGGTCGTGCACGCCGGTCCGGGCGTCGAGCTCGAGGCGAGCAAGGAGATCAGCCTCTTCGCCCGCCTGGAGCTGGGCGTGCCCATCGCCGGGTCCGGCCTCGTGCGCGAGACCAGCGGTGACGCCAGCCTGCAGTACCCGGGGACCCCGCTGGGTTCGTCCGGGGTGGGCGTGCGCGGGGCGGCGGGCATCCAGGTGGCGTTCGGCCCGTTGTGGGGCAAGGCGGACGACCGGCGCCGCCCTGGCTACACCGGGGCGCCATGAGCGCTCCCACAGACCGCAAGAAGTCCATCGGCCCGTACGCCTGGATCGCCCTCTTCAGCGCCCGCCACAAGTGGCCGGTCGTCGCGGGGATCCTGCTGATCACCGTCGTGGCCGGGATCATCGGCCTGCCGCCCGCGGTCGACAACGATCTGCTCTCGATGATGCCGGCGGACGAGCCGGTGGTCGACGCGACCCGCAAGATCGCCGAGGAAGGTGGCGTCGAGTTCCTCACCATCGGCCTGGTCGACGACGACGCGCCAGACCCGAAGGCGGAGGAGGCCAAGCCGGGTGGCGCGCCTGCCGACGCCGCCCCCGAAGAAGAGGGTCCGGACGCCCTGACCGCCTACGCGACCGAGCTGGCGACGGCGCTCGAGGCGATGGACGACGTGCAGTTCGTCTTCCACGAGGTGGACCCGAACCTGGCCTACCGGATCGGCCTGTTCCAGCTGGAGCCCAGGGACGTCCAGGAGCTGACCACCCGCATGCGGGGTGCGGTCGCCCTGGGACCGGCGCTCAACCCGGTCGTCGCTCAGCGCCTGCTCGACATGGGCGAG
>CALATR010001287.1 GCA_937891875.1 uncultured Pseudomonadota bacterium
CGTCGTGCTCCTGCGCGAGCACGGCGGACGCCTCGAAACGCTGCTGCTGAAACGCAACAAGGCGCTGTTCTTCGCCGGCGGCTTCTGGGTGTTTCCCGGCGGCGCCATCGACGATGCGGACCGGGCGGCGGCCGGGGGTGACCTGGAGCGCGGTCGCCGACGTGCTCGACCTGCCGGCCCTGGACGCCGCCGTCGCCGAGCAGATCGAGATCGACATCCGCTACGCCGGATACGTCGAGCGGGCCCGGCGCAAGGCGGACAAGACCCGGCAGCTCGACCGCATCCGCCTGCCCGAGGACGCCGACTGGCACGCCGTCACTGCCCTGTCCTTCGAGGCCCGGGAGCGCCTGTGCGCGGCGCGCCCCCGCACGGTCGGCCAGGCGGCGCGGCTGCCCGGGATCACCCCCGCGGCGGTCGATGCGCTCGTGACCTGGGCCGGCCAGCAGCGCCGCGCCGGAGCCAGCGCATGAGCCTGGGCGGGGTGCATCGCGAGGCGCTCGCCCGATTCCGGGGCAGCATGAACCTCATCGGGCCCGGCGATCTGGAGGTGCACTTCCAGGACTGCGTGCGGGCCCTGCGCGGCCTGCAGCCCACCGGTCGCTGGGCCGACCTGGGCTCGGGTGCGGGCTTCCCCGGTCTCGTGCTCGCCGAGCTCCACCCCGAGCTGGACCTGGTGCTGGTCGACAGCCGCCGCAAGCGCTGCTGGTTCCTCGAGCACGTGCTCGCCGAGGCCGGGCGCTCTGACGTCACCGTGCTGTGCCAGCGGGTCGAGGACCTTCCCGACCACGGCTTCGACGGCCTCGTGTCCCGGGCCTTCGCCCCGCCGGTCCGGGTGTTCGAGCATGCGCGCCGCCTGCTCCGTCCGGGAGGCTCGCTCGTGCTCTTCCTCCAGGATGACGCCCGCCTCGAGCCCGAGTCCGGCTTCGAGCACGTCGGCACCGTGCACTACACCGCCGATGGCAAGTCGCGGCGCAGCGAGACCTGGCGTCGGATCGGCTGAGCCGGCCCCCGCCGGGGCGATCGACCCTGGCATGGCCGCCGCTGCGACGCTACAATCGGGTATCCCCGCGCGTCGTGTTCCCCGCGACCGCCCTGCGCTCCCAGCGCACCCTCCGCGTCCGCCCGCCCCCGCGCTTCCTGGCGCTCCTTCCCGGGCTTCTGCCCACCAGCCCCTCGAGCTCGCCATGGCCCGAATCATCGCCCTGTCCAACCAGAAGGGTGGCGTCGGCAAGACGACCACCGCGGTCAACCTCGCGGCCTCCCTCGCCGCGGCCGGTCAGCGCGTGCTGCTGGTGGACGTCGATCCCCAGGGCAACGCCACCTCCGGTCTGGGCTTCGCCCGCACCCAGCTGGGTCGGGGGGTCTACGACGTCCTGCTCGGCTTCGAGGACATCGAGCAGGTCATCGTGCCGACCGAGTTCGACAACCTGAGCCTGCTGGCCGCCACCCCGGGCCTCGTCGGCGCCGAGGTGGAGCTGGTCGACCAGAAGGACCGCGAGTCCCGGCTGCGCGACGCGCTGGACGATGTGCGCGCGGAGTTCGACTACGTGCTCATCGACTGCCCGCCGAGCCTCAGCCTGCTCACACTGAACGCGCTGGTGGCCTCGGATCGGGTGCTCATTCCTCTACAGGCCGAGTACTATGCCATGGAGGGGCTGTCCCAGCTCCTGCGCACCATCACCGCGGTGCGGCGCAGCCTGAACCCGGACCTGCGTCGGGAAGGCATCGTCGTCACGATGTACGACGGCCGGAACAACCTGTGCCGCGAGGTCGCCCTGCAGGCGGAGGAGCTCTTCGGCGACGAGGTCTTCCGCACGGTCATTCCCCGCAACGTGCGGCTGGGAGAGGCGCCGTCCTTCGGCTGCCCCGTGCTGCACTACGACGCCCGCTCGACCGGTTCCCAGGCCTACCTGAAGCTGGCCCGGGAGCTCTTGAAGCGCCACGGCGTCTCCGCCCCGATGATCGCCGAGGAGGTCGCATGAGCCCGTCCGCAAAGCCCCAGCGTCGCGGCCTGGGCCGTGGACTCGCCTCGCTGATCCCCGACTCCGCCTTCGAGGCCGAGGAGGCGGTCACCCGCAAGCACGAGCTGCGCCGCATCCCCCTGGAGCAGATCCGGCCCAACCCGGAGCAGCCGCGCACGGCGTTCGAGCCCGAGGCCCTGCAGAGCCTGGCCGACAGCCTGAAGATCCACGGCGTGCTGACCCCGCTGGTTGTGCGTCGGGAGGATGGTCGCTACGTGCTGATCGCGGGCGAACGCCGACTCCGGGCCGCTGGCATGGCTGGCCTGCACGAGGTCCCCTGCGTCGTGCGCGACGTGCAGAGCCCCCAGGAGCAGCTCGAGCTGGCCCTGGTCGAGAACCTGCAGCGCGACGATCTCGACCCCATCGAGGCCGCCCTGGGCTACCGCCGGCTGGTCGAGGAGTTCGGCCTGACCCAGGTCCAGGTGGCGGAGCGGGTCGGCAAGCAGCGCTCGACCGTGACCAACGCCGTGCGCCTGCTCGGCCTGCCTGACTACGCGCTCGACGCCATCCGCGGCGGCACCCTCTCCGCCGGCCACGGTCGCGCGGTCCTGCCGCTGGTGGAGCAGCCCGACGTGCTGCGCGCCCTGCTCGACCGGGTCGTGGACAAGGGGCTCTCGGTCCGTGAGGTCGAGC
>CALATR010001288.1 GCA_937891875.1 uncultured Pseudomonadota bacterium
CGGGGCACGGCGGGGGGGCCCGCAGCCGTGATGGAGGCTTCGGGACAGCTCGACCTGGCGGACCTGCAGACCGGTGAGCCCTGGCGGGCCGGTATCGCGATGGAGCCGGTGGACGACGTGATCATCGCGCTGGACCACGAGGCGACCCGCTTCGCCGAGACCTCCCGGCGGGCGGCGGAGCTCGGGGACGAGGCGGGGGCCCTCGCGGCGGCGGCCGAGGTGAACCGGGCTTCGATCCTGGTGAACGACAAGGTTCGTGCCTGGACCGCCGCTCGGCTGGAGGACGGTCGGATCCCGGCGATCCTCGGGGGGGACCACGCGGTGCCTCTGGGCGCGATCCAGGCGGCAGTGGCGGCGAATCCCGGGCTCGGCATCCTGCACGTGGACGCGCACGCGGATCTGCGGCAGGGCTACGAGGGCTTCACCTTCTCCCACGCCTCGATCCTGCACCACGTCCGCGGCATCCCCGACGTGGGACCCATCGTGCAGGTCGGCATCCGCGACGTCTCCCACGCGGAGCGCGACCGCATCCGCACCGACCCGGGCCTGCACTGCTGGACCGACCTCGCCCTCGGCGACGCGCTCGCGGAGGGCACGCCCTGGGTGACCCTGGTGCGCCGCTTCCTGGCGCCCCTCCCGGAGAAGGTCTGGATCACCTTCGACGTGGACGGGCTCGACCCGTCGCTGTGCCCCGGCACCGGCACCCCCGTGCCCGGCGGGCTCTCCTGGCGCGAGACCCTCGTGCTGCTCCGGATCCTCGGCCAGTCCGGCCGGACCGTCGTCGGCTTCGACCTCTGTGAGGTCGGCACCGGCCCCATCGACGCCATCGTCGGCGCGCGCTTGCTGTACAAGCTCGCCGGCTGGGCACTCCACTCGCAGGGAGCCGTCCCGTCTGACGGCAGCGGAGACGCATGATGAGCTGGACCGTGCAGGACAGCGCAGAGCTGTACGGGATCCCCTACTGGGGCAAGGGTCTGTTCCGGGTGGACCAGCAGGGACACCTGCTCGCGACTCCTCAGGGCGAGGGCGGCGGTGACATCAACCTGCACGAGCTGGTCGACGAGCTGCAGGAGCGCGGAATCGATCTGCCGGTGCTGGTGCGCATGTCCCAGGTGGCCGAGCGCCGCGTCGGGCTGATGTGGCAGTGCTTCGATGCAGCGATCGAAGAATACGGCTTCACCGGTCGCTATCGCGGCGTGTACCCGATCAAGGTCAACCAGCAGCGCCAGCTGGTCGAGGACATCCTGCGGGTCGGTCGCAAGCACCATGTGGGTCTCGAGGCGGGCTCCAAGCCGGAGCTCCTGGTCGCCATGGCCCTGCTCGACGATCCCGAGGGGCTCCTGATCTGCAACGGGTACAAGGACCGCCGCTACATCGAGACCGCGCTCCGCGCGCGCCAGCTGGGCCGGCAGACGGTGATCGTCATCGAGAAGCTCGCCGAGGTGGATGCCATCCTCGAGGTCGCGCACAAGACGGGCATCCGCCCGGTGCTCGGCGTGCGCGCCAAGCTGTCGAACCCGGGCAAGGGCAAGTGGCAGCTGTCCGCCGGTGACCGCGCCAAGTTCGGCCTCACCGCACTGGGCATCGTGCAGCTGGTCGAGCTGCTCCGCGACGCCGGCTACCTCGACTGCCTGCAGCTGCTGCACTTCCACATCGGCAGCCAGGTCGTCTCCATCCAGACGTTCAAGCGGGCCCTTCGCGAGGCCAGCCGCCTCTACACGGAGCTCGTGGCCCTCGGCGCGCCCATGGGGCTCATGGACGTCGGCGGCGGCGTGGGCGTCGACTACGACGGCAGCCAGACCGCCTTCGAGGCGTCGCGCAACTACTCCGAGGCCGAGTACGCCGCAGACGTGGTCGCGCAGATCGCCGAGGCCTGCAACCGGGCCGGGGTGAAGCACCCGGACATTGTGACCGAGAACGGGCGTTCGACGGTGGCTTACGGCTCGGTGCTCCTGTTCGACATCCTGGGCATGGAGTCGATGCCGTCCGATGGCCCGCCCGAGCCCGAGCAGGAGGACGACACCGACCTGCTCAAGGAGCTGCGCGAGGTCTACGACAACATCAACCCGCGCACCTACCAGGAGGCGTGGCACGACGCCGTGGACGTGCGCACCCGCGCCAAGTCCGGCTTCCAGCTGGGCGTGCTCTCCCTGACCCAGCTGGCTCGGATCGACCGGCTGTACTGGCAGAGCTGCGGGCGGATCCGCCACGTGATGAAGAAGCAGAGCTACGTGCCCGACGATCTCGACGGCCTCGAGCCCAGCCTCGCCGACACCTACTACGCGAACTTCAGCGTGTTCCAGTCGGCGCCGGACGCGTGGGCCATCGACCAGCTCTTCCCGTGCGTGCCGGTGCATCGCCTGGAGGAGGAGCCCCGTCGCCGCGGCATCATCGCCGACCTGACCTGCGACTCCGACGGCAAGATCTCCCGGTTCGTCGACCGCCGGGACGTCAAGCAGGTGCTGGAGCTCCACGACCTGCGCGACGGCGAGCGCTACGTGCTCGCGCTGGCCCTGGTCGGCGCGTACCAGGAGATCCTGGGCGACATGCACAACCTGTTCGGAGACACCCACGCGGTGCACGTCACCGTCGACGAGGACGGCGAGCTCCGCTTCGATCTCGTCGTCGAGGGCGACACGGTCGAGGAGGTCACCGGGTACGTGCAGTACACCCGCAAGGACCTGGTGCACCGGATGCGCCGCGCGACCGAGAAGGCCATCCGCAAGGGGCAGATCGAGCGCAAGGATGCCGCTTCGATCCTGGCCTTCTACCGAGACGGCCTGGACGGCTACACCTACCTGGGCAACTGACGAGCGGCCTGGAACCCGACGCGGGTCAGGCGACGCGCCAGGGGAGCTCCTCGCGCTTCACCCACGCGGTCAGGGCGGCCTTCACGTCGGCGGCCACGCGCTCGCCGAGGTCGTGGGTATAGCCGCTGGCGTGGGGGGTCAGCAGGATGTTGGGCGATGCGTACGCCTGCAGGTGGGGCCAGGGCTCCTTGGGAAACACGTCGACCGCCAGTCCGCGGAGGCGTCCGTCCTGGACCAGCTCGGCCGCCGCGACCGGGTCCAGCAGGTCCCCGCGGGCGGTGTTCACGACCACGGCCCCCCGGGGCAGCGCCTCGAGCTCCTCCGCGCCGATCAGGCCGCGGGCGGTGTCGGGCACCGACGCATGCACCGTGAGCGCGTCCAGCAGGGGCAGGGCCTCGCGCAGGCTCATCTGCTCGATGCCGGGCTGGTCGACGTAGGGGTCGATGCCGATCACCCGCGCGCCCATCGCCGTCAGCAGGCTCGCGACCTTGGAGCCGATCACGCCCAGCCCCACCACGCCAATGGTGCTGCGGGCGATGCCGCGCGGGGCCAGGCGGGGCAGGTCGCCGCGGGCCCAGTGGCCCTCCTCGGCGGGCGCCTCCTGCTCGGGGAGTCGCCGCAAGAGCCGGATCAACGCCTCGATCGCGTGTTCGACGACCGCGTCGCGGCGGGCGAGGGGACAGCGCAGGGCGGGGATCCCGCGGGCCCGGTGCGCGTCGAGGTCCATGTGCTCGTAGCCGGACGTGGTGGTGATCACGATGGAGGGCTTCACCACGTCGAGCACGTCGCCGGTCACCGAGACCTTGCTGGTCACGACCAGGGCGTTCGCGCGCTCGGTGGGCATGAGGTCCACCCGGGGACGCAGGGCCCACGCCAGGCCGAGGGATCGGGCGACGGACTCCTCTCGGGCCATGTCCACGTCGGTCTCGTAGGCGGACCGTCCCCAGCGCAGCACGGAGCGCATGCTCACCTCCGGCGCCAACGTGCCCCGGTTGGACCCGGTCCGCGACGCCGAAGCGAGCTGCGGGTAGGGATCACCCCAGGGGAACTGCGACGAAGACGCGCTGGTCACCCCGGCGAACGTCGAGCACGACCAGCTTGCCGCTGGCCTGGATCACCTCGGCGAGCTCGGCGGGGGAGCTGACGTCGACCTTGTTGGCGGCGACGATGCGGTCGCCTGGCTGGAGCTTGCCCGCGGAGGGGCCCTGGGCGTCGACTCGCAGCACGCGCACGCCGCCCTCTGCGGTGCCGACGGCGCTGCCAGGCTGGACCCGCACGCCGAGCCGATCGAGCTGGTCGACCGCGGGAGGCGTTCGCGGCGTGCCAGGCGTCACGTCGGACACCCGGGTGTCCTCGCGCTCGGCGAGGGTGAGCTTGACCGTCCGGTCCTTGCCGTCGCGGCGGATCTGCAGGCGGATGGTGTCGCCAGGGCGGTGCTCTCCGATGGTGCGGATGGTGGCGCCCACGTCGGCGATCGGCGCGCCGTCGATCGCGGTCACGACGTCACCGGCGAGCAGGCCGGCCTTCTCTCCGGGCATGCCGGGCTGCACCTGGGTGATCATGGCGCCAGTGGGGCGATCGAGGCCGATCGCCATGGCCAGGTCGGCGTCCACGGGCTGCAGGCCGATGCCGACGAAGCCGCGCTGGACCTGGCCATCGTCCAGCAGATCGTCGACGATGCGGCGCAGGGTCCGGCTGGGCACGGCGAAGCCGACGGTGTTGGCGTACTGGATGATCGCGGTGTTCATGCCCACGACACGGCCGTCGAGGGTGAAGAGCGGGCCGCCGGAGTTGCCGCGGTTGATCGCGGCGTCGGTCTGGAGAAACGCGTGGAAGGGGTTGTCGCCCAGGTTGCGACCCTTGCCGCTGATGATCCCGGTGGTGACGGACGTCCCGAGGCCGAGCGGGTTGCCGACCGCGACCACCCAGTCGCCCACCTCGACGGCGTCGGAGTTGCCGAGCTCGACGTGCTGCCAGGAGCGCTCCGCAGGCAGGCGCAGCAGGGCGACGTCGTTGTCGGCGTCGCTGCCCAGCACGGTCGCCTCCACCCGGGTGCCGTCGGGAAAGCGCACGACGATGCTGTCGGCGTGGTCGATGACGTGGTGGTTGGTGAGGACCAGGCCGTCGGCGCTGATCACGAAGCCCGATCCCTCGCCCTTCATGGGCTGGGGCCCGCGGAGCTCGTCGCCGAGGAACTCACGCAGCATGGGCGGCACCGGCTGGGCCTGACGGGTGCCCTCGACCTCGATGGAGACGACGGCGGGGGAGACCGCCTTGACCAGCGGCGCCAGCGAGCGGCTCGGGTCGTACGTGGACGGGGTGGGGGTCTGCAGGGCCTCGGTCGCCCCGGCTGGATCGGGGGCCTGCAGGGCGGTGGGCTCGACCGGGACGAGGTCGTGTCCGGCGATGGCGGGCAGGGCGGCGGCCCCCGCGGCGAGTGCTATGGTGGCCGCGGTGCCGAGAGCAAAGGTGGTCCGGCGCAAGGTGTCCTCCAGCAGCAGCATGACGCCTGCTCGGACACGCGCCGCGAGCAGGCGGAACGTGCACTGAGTGAATCACCAGCGGGCCCTGCGGAAAGTCACGGGCCGTCACACCGGGTCGGGGGGTGTTGGGCGCGCCGCGTGGCCGGGGGCACAGACACGAACGCCCCGGTCCGAAGACCGAGGCGTTGTGTTGTTCGGACCGGATGAACCGGCCGAAGGACTACCAGCGATCGCCACCGCGGTCGCCGCCGTAGCCACCACGACCGCCGCCGCCACCGTAGCCACCACGACCGCCGCCGCCGCCGAAGCCGCCGCGACCACCGCCGCCGCCGCCGCGGGGCTTGTCCTGGGCCTCGTTGACCCGGATGGTGCGACCGTCGAGCATGGAGCCGTCGAGGGTGCTGATGGCCTCGTCGGCGTCGCCGTCGTTGGCGAAGGTGACGAAGCCGAAGCCGCGGCTGCGGCCCGTGTCGCGGTCGGTGATGACCTTGGCTTCGGTGATCTCGCCATGACGCTCGAAGGCGCTGCCGAGCTCGTGGTCGGTGGTGTTCCAGCTAAGGCCACCGACGAACAGCTTCTTGGACATGTACTCTTTCCGTGTGGGACCCGAATGACGGTCCCGTGCTCCCGGAGGGCGCCCGGCAGCGAATCCGCCGGCAGGCCCTTCTCCACACCGGGCCTCACGTGGCCGGGGGCGTGGCGGGAGTTCACCGCAGGAGGCGGCGGCCGGGGTGTAACCGAGGAGCCGCCGCTTGGTGCGAGAACGTAAGAAATTCCCAGAAAATCCGGCGGAGATCCCGAGCGGACAGGCCGGGAGCGGGCTCCCTACCTGCCCTTCGTGATGTGTCCCGACATCCACTCGACCTTGCCGCGGACGGCAGCCAGGTAGATCTCCTGCACGCGCTTGGTGATCGGACCCGGCTTGCCCGCGCCGACCGTGCGGCGGTCCAGCTCGCGGATCGGGGTCACCTCCGCCGCGCTGCCGCACATGAAGGCCTCGTCGGCGGCGTACAGCGCATCGCGACCGAAGAACTGCTCCTTCACCTCGATCCCCTCGTGGGCCAGGATCTCCATGACCGACAAGCGGGTGATGCCCGGCAGGATGTTGGTGACCGGCGGGGTCGAGACGACGCCGTCGCGCACGACGAAGATGTTCTCGCCCGTGCCCTCGGCGACGAAGCCGTTCTGGTCGAGCATCAGGGCCTCGTCGTAGCCGTTGTCGTTGGCTTCGTAGCGGGCGAGGATGCTGTTGACGTAGTGGCCGACCACCTTGGCGCGCTGCATGGCGGCGTTGGGGTGGTGGCGGGTGAAGGTGCTGGTCTGGAGGCGGACGCCGTTGTTCAGTCCGTCATCACCCAGGTACGCCCCCCACTTCCAGGTGGCGATGATCGTGTGCACCGGGTTGCCCCGAGCGCCCAGCCCCATCTGGCCCATGCCCAGGAAGGACAGCGGACGCAGGTAGGCCTCGGTGTGGCCGTTGGCCTGCAGGGTGTCGAGGCAGGCCTCGTGCAGCTCCTCCTGGGTGTAGGGGAGCTTGGTCGCCATCATGCGCATGGAGTCGACAAAGCGGCGCAGGTGGCGATCGAGGTGCCACACGCCGGCCTTGCCGTCGGGTTGTTGGTAGGCGCGGATGCCCTCGAACACGCCCAGGCCGTAGTGCAGGCTGTGGGCGAGGACGTGCACGTTGGCCTCGTCGAACGGCACCAGCTTGCCGTCGAACCAGACGTAGTCAGCGCGGATGCTCATCTCACTCTCCGATGGGGTTGCCGTCGACATCGAGCTCGACCACGGGCAGCCCGAAGGCCTCGAGGTCGTCGCCGATGACGGACTTGTCGCCGACCACGATCCAGACCTCGGCGTTCGGATCCCAGTGCTTCTCGAACGCGGCCTGGGCCTGATCGCGGGTGACGGCGGTGACGTTGTCAAGGTAGGTGGCGAGCCAGTCGGCGGGCAGGCCGTAGCGCCAGATCGCCTCCTGCTCGCCGAGCATGGTGCTCGGGGTCTCGAAGCGCCTCGGGTAGCCGTTGACCGTCGTGCTCTTCATGTAGGCGATCTCGTCGTCCGTGATCGGGCGTTCGCCGCGGATCTCGGTGAGTTCCTTGCGGATCTCGACGAGCGATGGGCCAGTGACCGCCGTCTTGACCGAGGCGCTGCACACGGCGATGCCCGGTCCATCGAGCGCGGAGGTACGGCAGCGGGCGCCGTAGGTGTAGGCCTTGTCCTCGCGCAGGTTCATGTTCATGCGCGACACGAACAGGCCACCGAGCACGTCCATGCCCATGTCCCACTGGAACCAGTCGGGATCGGTCCGGGTGCCGACCTCGTTGACCACGGACACGACGCTCTGGGCCGCGCCGGGCTTGTCCACCAGGTACAGGGTGGAGGCGTCGGGCCACTTCGGCTCGGGCGCGGCCTCGGGCGACTGGATGCCCTCTGGCTTCCAGCTGCCGAAGCGCTCCTCCAGCATGGGCACGATCTCGTCGGCGGTGACGTCGCCGCCGACCAGCAGGATCGCGTTCTCGGGCCCGGCGTAGGTCTTCCACCAGGTCTTCATGGTGTCGGGCGACATGGCCTCGAAGTGGGCCTCCTGCTCCACCTCGCCGCCGTAGGCGTCGCCGTAGATGACGTGGCTGCGGACCCGGCTGGCGATGCTGTTGGGGTCGGCCTTGGCCTGCTTGACGCCGGCGATGTACTGCACCTTGCGCAGCTCCCACTCCTCGGCGGGGAACGTCGGTTCTTCGACGACGGTCTCCATGAGGTCCAGGGTGGCGGCCAGGTTGCGCTTGAGGGTCGAGATCTGGACCGAGCCGCTGGTGACGCCGGCGCGGGTGGACAGGGTCGACGCCATCGCCTTGAGCTTGCCCGAGATCTGCTCGGCGGACAGGTCGCCGGCGCCCTCGTTGAGCATGTCGAAGGTGACGCGGGCGGTGCCGGGTACCTCGTCGGCGAACCCGGCCACCTTGAACGCCATCTCCACGCGGACCAGCGGGACCTCGTTGTTGGAGGCGATGACGACCTGCATCCCGTTGGACAGCTTCCGGGTCTCCACCTTGGGCGCCTCGAACGGCGTCTCGGGCAGGGGCTCGGGGAAGTCGCGCTTCACCGCGGGGTCGTGCACCTGCACGTCGGCGAGGGGGTCGACCTCGGCGGGCTTGGGGCAGGCGGCGAGCAGGAGGGTCAAGGGGACGATTGCGCGCATCACTCACCTCCCTCGGGCTTGTCGGCTTCGGGCCAGATGTGCAGCTCCACGTGGGGCGTGGACAGGACCTTGCCCGCCCACGTCTTCACCGTGTCCGGACTCACCGCCCGGTAGCGAGCCAGGTCGTTCTTCATGTACCCGGGATCTCCCTGGAACATGTTGTAGGACTGCAGGGTCTCGCCCTTGCCCTGGATGGTCTGCAGGTTCTCGAAGAAGTGGCGTTCGAAGCCGGCGCGGGCGGACTCGACCTCGGCCGTCGTGGGCGCGGCGTCGGCCTGCAGCTCCTCGAGCACGGCCATCACCTCGGCGACGACTTCGTCCGTGCTGTGGCCGGGGGCGGCGCTGGCCTGGATGACGTAGCGGCTGCCGTACAGGCCGGACTGCTGGGACGCGTTGATGCTGCGAGCCAGCTTCTTCTCCTTGACCAGCCGCTGGTAGAGGCGGGACTCCTTGCCGTCGGACAGGAGCGAGGAGAGGATGTCCAGGTCCGCGTCACCCGGAGCGTAGAAGCTGGGGCTGTGCCAGGCCATCCAGACGCGCTGCTCGGGCACCTCGTCGTACTGGCGGATGACCTTGTCCGCGGAGAGGCTCGCGGTCTGCACCTCCCGGCGCACCGGGTCCGGGCCCCGCGGGATGCCGCCGAAGTTCTCCTTCACCAGGCGCTTCGCGACCATGGGGTCGAAGTCACCGGAGATGACCAGGCTCGCGTTGTTGGGCACGTACCAGGTCGAGAAGAACGTCTTCACGTCGTCGAGCGAGGCGGCGGTCAGGTCCTCGTGGGAGCCGATCGGCACGTGATGGTAGGGGTGGCCCTCAGGGTACAGGGCCGCCATCATGTCCTTGTAGGCCTCGCCGTAGGGCGGGTTCTCGTAGCGCTGGCGCCGCTCGTTCTTGACGACGTCGCGCTGCTCGTCGAGCTTGGCCTGGTCCAGCGCCGGCAGGAGCGAGCCCATGCGGTCGCTCTCCATGAAGAGCGCGAGCGGCAGGTGCCGGGCGGGAACGCCCTCGAAGTAGTTGGTGCGATCGAAGGACGTGGTGCCGTTGATGGACGCGCCGACCTTCTGGAGGGGCTCGAAGTACTCGCCCTCCACCGACAGCGAACCCTGGAACATCAGGTGCTCGAAGAGGTGGGCGAAGCCGGTGAGTCCCTCGGTCTCGTCCTTGCTGCCCACGTGGTACCAGACGCTCACATAGACGATGGGGGTCGAGGTGTCCTGGGCCAGGATCACGTCGAGGCCGTTGTCGAGCTCGTACTTCTCGAACGGGATCTCGGGGTCCTCCTGCGCCGAAGCGGAGGTAGGACCGAGGACCAGAGCGGTCAGCAGTGGCAGCATTCGCGGGCTCCTTCTCGGGGGCGCCAACGTAGCAGCCCGGCGGGAGTGAGGGCGTCACCAAATCGTCCACGTCCCGTGTGGACGCGCGTTCAGGGTTGCAGACGGCACCACCTGTCGTACACTCTCGCCCGATCCCGTGACGGAGGACCTGTGCGCAACGCACTCCTTGCCGGAAACATCCCCGTGCTCCTGGTGGCGCTGAGCGCGCTGGGCGCGTGCAACTCGGACTACCGCTCCAAGGTGGAGCTGCCCGAGGACTGCGATCGCCAGTGGTTCTACGAGGACCAGGACGGCGACGGCTGGGGACGCCCCGGCGGCAACGCCGAGCTCCTCTGC
>CALATR010001289.1 GCA_937891875.1 uncultured Pseudomonadota bacterium
CCCAGGCCCGGGGAGCGCCGATGCTCTCGTCGAGGTCGTTGCAGTCGACGTCCGCCGCGATGCCGTCACCGTCCAGGTCCGTCCGGGACTCTGGCGAACAGCCGAGGGTGGTGAGGGCGACCAGCAAGCTGAGGGGGAAGATGCGCATGTCGTAGCTCCGGGCTGGACGGGATTCCGTACAACTTCGGAGGCAGCATGACGGCGCGTACGACGACTGACAACCTCTGTTGCGATGAGGGTGTCGTCGAGGCGAAGAACGGCTCCCGGGAACGCGCCTGCGCCCCGGGCTCTGCCCTCTACGTGCAGTTCTGCAGGTCGGCTACTTGCCGATCCAGTCGATGGTGACCTTGCCCGCGCCGGTCTGCACATTGGCGGAGTTGGAGACGTCGGCACCGTCGTTGAACGAGCCGCCGCCGCCGGCCACGCGACCGCCGTCGCCGCCGGAGTAGCCACCGCCACCGCCGCCGCCACAGCTGCCGTTGCCCGCGCCGGCCGCACCGAAGCCGCCGTACGCGTTGTACGAGCTGTTGCCGCCGCCACGCAGGCCGTTCGACCAGCTCTTGCCCGCGTTGTCGGCGGTGTACTCGTAGCCGCCGTCACTCTTCAGGCCGCCGCCGGCGGAGCCCCAGGAGCTGGAGGAGACGATGCCGCCGCCGCCGAGTCCGCTGGACTTGGCGCCGCAGCCCCAGGTGGTGCCGGAGCCCGACGCGGTGCCGCCGTACTCGGTGGTGCGGCCACCACAGCCGTTCTGGGAGACGCTGGTCCGGGTGCCGGCGCCGCCGCCCGCGATGATCAGCGGGTCACCCGCGTCGGTCACGACCCAGGAGCCACCGCCACCGCCGCCGGAGCAGCCGTTGCCCTGGCCTTCCTGGCCCACCGCGATGTAGAGCACGTCGCCCTCGGACAGCTCGTAGTCGCCGCGGATCCGCGCGCCCTTGCCGCCGTCGTAGCTGGCGTCGGCGCTGTGACCCTGGGCGCCCCAGGCCTCGATCCGGTAGGTGCCGTCCTGGGGGACGGTCCACTTCTGCTTGCCGGCGGTGACGGTGACCTCCCCCTCGAGGGTGGTGCCGCTGTACTCGCTGGTGCACGTGGTCGGGCCGTTCTGCCCGGTCGCCCGGCAGGTGGTGAAGTTGCGGATGCCGGCCCAGCAGGTGTTCCACTTGGACGCGTCGGTGTCGTCGCAGTCGTCGTCGTTGCGGACGTAGCTGGGGCGCACGTCGGTGCAGGTGACGACCGAGATGTCCTCGTCGCCCTTGGTGTCGCCGTCGGCGTCCCGGTACCAGGTGCCGTCCTTGCCGGTCCAGGTGGGGTCGTCCTTGTCGGCGAGGCCGTTGCAGTTGTTGTCGAGGCCGGCGTCGCAGACCTCCTCCGCCGCCGGGTTCACGTCCGGATCGGCGTCGTCGCAGTCCCCGTCGGCGGCGACGTAGCCAGCGGGCTTCTCGCAGGCCTCCTTGGTGACGCTGGTCTGGCCGAAGTCGTCTTCGTCGGCGTCCAGGTACCAGGTGAGGACCTTGACGTCGGGATCGGCGTAGTCGATGAGGCCGTCGCAGTCGTTGTCGAGGGTGTCGCAGAACTCGATGGCGCCCGGGTAGACTTCCTTGTTGTCGTCGTCGCAGTCGGACGAGTCGGTGGTGAAGCCGTCGGGGCGGGCGCAGGCGCGGCCGGTGCGGCCAGGGTCTCCGAAGCCGTCGCCGTCGAAGTCCATGTAGTAGGTGGTCGCATCGCTGGCGTCGCCGCCGTCGGCGGTGCCGTCGCAGTCGTCGTCGATGCCGTTGCAGACCTCGGACCCCAGCGGGTTGATGCTCGAGTCGGCGTCGTTGCAGTCCCGCGCGTTGTCTACGTAGACCGAGCCGCCGGTCGACGGATCGGTGCAGGAGGCGAGGGTGTCGTCGGGGGTGCCGTAGTTGTCGCCGTCGGAATCGGCGTACCACAGGGTCTCGGGCGAGAGGAAGCGGTTGCGGTCGTCGCAGTCGCCGCCCCGCTCGATGAAGCCGTCCGGCTGAAAGCAGGCCTTCACGGTGCTGCTGTCGTCGCCGTAGGTGTCGCCGTCGTCGTCGGCGTACCAGGTCAGGGCGTCGGTGGCGTCCGCGCCGTCGACCTGGCCGTCACAGTTGTTGTCGAAGCCGTCGCAGCGCTCCTCGACGCCGGGGTTGATCGAGGGCTCGTCGTCGTTGCAGTCGTTGCCGGCGTCGGACCACTTCTCCGAGGGCGCATCGCAGGACACGATCTCGGTGCGGGTCTGGCCGTAGCCGTCGCTGTCCACGTCGAGGAACCAGGACTTCGCGTCGACCGCGTCGGCCTCGTCGATGCGGGCGTCACAGTCGTTGTCGATGCCGTCGCAGATCTCCTCGGCGCCGGGCTTGACCTCGGCCAGGGAGTCGTCGCAGTCGAGGCTGTTGCTGACGTAGCCGCCGGAGCCGTCACAGGCCTCGGTCGCGCTGTCGGGATCGCCGAAGCCGTCACCGTCGACGTCGGCAAACCACACACCCTTGTCGGTGTTCTCGTCCTCGAAGCCGTCACAGTCGTCATCGACGCCGTTGCAGGTCTCCTCGGCGCCGGGGCTGATGCCCGGGTCACCGTCGTCGCAGTCGCCGACGCGGATGGCCCAGTTGCCTTCGGTGGGGCGGTCGCACTGGGTCTTCGTCTCTGCACCCTCGCCGCCCCAGCCGTCGCCATCGCCGTCCGCGACCCAGGCCCGGGGAGCGCCGATGCTCTCGTCGAGGTCGTTGCAGTCGACGTCCGCCGCGATGCCGTCACCGTCCAGGTCGGTCTTGGACGGCGGGTTGCACGCGAATGCGGAGAGGACGACGAGCAGCGAGAGGGAAGTGGTGCGCATGGCGTCTCCGGAGTGCCCGGGCGGGGGGGATGACCGTGAAGGTCCGTTGGTCTGGGCGTGGACGGTCTTCTTGACGGACCTGATGCAGACTCGTCAAGAGGAGGTCATAGCTTCCCGCAGATCGTCGCCAACTGCAACCAGATGTGCGTCCCTGGCCCGGCCACCCGGTGTACGGGCGCGGCTACCCCTCGGCGAAGTGGGGCTCGATCCGCCTATCGACGGGAGATGACCGCATACGGGAAGAGCGGCTCGGCGCCGTCGAACCGTGCGGCCGACAGGGCGTCCGTCACGGCGCGGAAGGGCACGTCCTCCGCGGGCACCAGCGTGAGCGTGTCTGCATCCGGGTGCAGCCGCTTGATGGCGCGCAGCGCGTCGACGAATCCTGCGTTGTCCCAGTCGTCCGCGTCATCGCAGGAAAAGTCGGGGCAGGGGACCAGGTGCGCGTGGTCGTGCAGTTCTGCCTGGTCTCCACCGTCGTTCCACACGACCGTGGTGCCCTGGCGGGTCAGCAGGACCAGGAGCCCTTCAGGCGCTCCCGCCTCGTTCACCCGATCGAGCAGCTCCGCGCTGCCCTCGGGGAACTCCGCGCCGCCCGACGGCTCGGTCAGCCCCATCGCGACGGCGCCCAGCAGCACCGCCGCCGGGACCACGGACGCGGCGAGGTTCTGCCACGGGAGCAGGCGCCAGGAGGGCGGGGGCGGGTGGGACATGCTCGGCTCCGGGGAGGACCGCTCCGGCACCGCCCGATGCGCGGACGGATCGGTCCATCGGGTTCGGACAGCGTGCAGCCGGAGCGGTTCCGTCCACAAGAACGGCGTAACATCGGCTGCCACCCAGCCGGAGATCCCCCGATGCCCAAGAGCGAGCGCCTCGCCACTGTCGACGCCGCCTGGCTGAACATGGATGCGCCCCACAACCGCATGGTGATCACGGCGGTCATCGAGCTCGGTGACGTGGTCGATCCAGAGCGGTTCTCCAAGCTCATCGAGCAGCGCCTGGTGGTCCGCTACCCGCGCTTCCGTCAGCGGATCGACACCGGCAGCCTCGGCGAGCACCGCTGGGTGGAGGACGAGCAGTTCGACCTGCGCGCGCACGTGCACCGCATCGGCCTGCCCCGCCCCCGCGGTGGTGCGGACGGGGGGGAGGGCGCCCGGGAGGCACTGCAAGAGCTCGTCAGCCAGCTCATGAGCGGCCCCCTCGACCCCGCGCGGCCGCTGTGGCAGGTGCACCTGGTCGACATCGGTGCCGACCGGACCGCGATGGTTGCGCGGATCCACCACGCCATCGCCGATGGGATCTCCCTGGCCCGAGTGCTGCTCTCGCTCGCCGATCCCCTGGCGGACGATCCGCGCGGCCAGACCGACGTAGAGGACGACAGCGAGCCCGTCGAGGGCCGGCTGGCCGGGTTCCTGCGCGCGTCCGCGGACGCTGGGGGCAGGCTGCTGGATGCGGGTCGCGAGGTGATCGCCGATCCCCAGGGCGCGGTGAGCCAGACCGCGGAGGGGATCGTGGCGGCCGCCCGGCTGGGTGGGGGCTCGGCCTCGGCCGTGCGCCGCTTGCTCTCCATGACCGACGACCCCGACTCGAGCCTCCGCGGCGAGCTCGGCCACCTCAAGGTCGTCGCCTGGAGCGAGGGGATCTCGCTGCAGCGCATCAAGGACGTGGCCCGGGCACTCGGCGGCACGGTCAACGACGTCCTCCTCACCGCGCTCGCCGATGCTCTCGGGCGCTACCTCCGCCAGCGTGGTGACGCCATCGAGGAGGTCCGCACCTTCGTGCCGGTCAACCTGCGACCGCTCGATCGCCCCGTCCCGCGCGAGCTCGGCAACCGCTTCGGGCTGGTGTTCCTCGCCCTGCCGGTCGGCCACCAGCCCGCACGGGAGCGCTTCGTCTCGCTGAAGCGCAGGATGGACCTGCTCAAGCGCAGCCCGGAACCCGCCCTGACCCACGCCTTGCTCTCCGCGGTCGGCCTCACGCCGGTGCAGGTCGAGCGGCTGGTCGTCGAGGTGTTCGGAGCCAAGGCCTCGCTGATCACGACCAATGTACCTGGACCCCCGCGGACGCTGTGCCTGGCGGGCGCGCCGATGGACCGGGTGCTGTTCTGGGTGCCCCAGTCGGGCGGGGTGAGCCTCGGAGTCTCGCTCTTCAGCTACGCCGGTACTGTGGTCTGGGGGGTGAGCGCGGACCGGGATCGCGTGCCCGATCCCGGCCGGATCGTGGCCTTCTTGGGGGATGCCCTGGCAGACCTCGAGTCTGCCGCCGGTCGGAGCTGACGGGCAGTACCTGTCTTCGATCCTACAGGTCTGCACGTCCGGCCGATGGTGGCGTATCCTGCATGACGTTTTGGAGGTCCCATGAGCCGCTCGTTTTCCCTGGTCGCGCCTGTCGTGGCGATCCTCGCCCTGACCGCGTGCAACGACGCACCCGAGGGCGGGGTCGTCGCGATCGATCCCGCCGACCCCACCACCACGGACGACCTGGTCCTGGTGGTGACGGAAGATGCGGTCGATCCGAACAAGAAGGACGTGGTCGACTACACGATCCGCTGGAGCGTGAACGGCTCGCCGCGGGAGGACCTCACCGGGGACACGGTGCCTGCGAGCGAGACCGCGAAGGGCCAGACCTGGGTCGCGGACGTCACGCCGACCGACGGAGAGCTCGACGGGGTGACGATCAGCGCCGAGGCGACGATCGGCAACACCCCGCCGACGGCGACGGTGTCGATCGCCCCGACCGAGCCAGGCTCGGACGAGGACCTGGTGGTGACGGCGGCGGGGGAGGACCTCGACGGGGACGCGGTGAGCCTGGTCTACACCTGGACGGTGGACGGAAGTGCTGCGGCGGGCTCGTACCAGGACCGGGTGCCTGGCGACGCGACCCGCCGGGGTGAGGTGTGGGAGGTGACGGTGACCCCCGACGACGGGGACGACACCGGCGAGCCCGTCAGCGCCTCGGTCACCATCGCCAACGTGGCGCCGGAGATCTCGGGCGCGGTGACGCTGTCTCCGACGGTGGTGGACGAGACGGTGACCGTGACCGCGTCGGCGAGCGCGCGGGACAACGACAACGACGACGTCAGCCTCACCTGGGTCTGGTACGTGTCGGGCGGCGAGGTGAAGCGGGGTGCGGACAACACGCTGACCGGCGCCGACTTCGCCAAGGGCGACGAGCTCTTCGTCGAGGTGATCCCGAACGACGGCTTCGTCGACGGCGAGGCGGTGCAGTCGGACACGGTGACGGTGGTCAACGCGGCCCCCAGCATCACGTCGGTGACGGTGACGCCGGAGCCTCCGGTGCGCACGGACACGACGCTGTCCTGCGCCCCCGAGGGCTTCAGCGATCCGGACGGGGACAGCGCGACGTACAGCTACGCGTGGTCGGTGAACGGCACCGACGCCGGGGTGGGTACCGCCGAGCTGACCGGTGATGCGTTCAGCAAGGGCGACCTGGTCGACTGCACGGTGACGCCGAGCGACGGGGAGACGGTCGGGGCACCGGTGACCTCGGACGCGGTGAGCATCGAGGACACGCCGCCGACCCTGACGAGTGCGACCATCTCGCCGTCGACCGCGGACCGCACGATGACGCTGGCGGTGACGCTGGGCTCGGCGAGCGATGCCGACGGGGACAGCATCAGCTACGAGTACGCGTGGACGGTGAACGGGTCTGCGGCGGGCACGGGAGCGACGCTGTCGGACGCCTTCAGCAAGGGCGACAGCGTCGGGGTCAGCGTGACGCCGGTGGCGGCGGGGGTGCGGGGCACGCCGGTCGCAGCCAGCGCCATCACGATCGTGAACGCCACGCCGAACATGCTGACCCACGTGATCGCGCCGAGCACGGCATACACGGACACGACGATCACGAGCGCGCCGACGGCGAGCGACGCGGACGGAGACCGGCTGACGTTCAGCTACCGGTGGACGGTGAACGGGACGAGCACGAGCTTCACGAGCAGCACGCTGCCGGGCTCGGCGTTCGGCAAGGGCGACGTGGTGCTGGCGTACGCGCGGGCGAACGACGGCACGACCAACAGCGCGGAGCTGGTGAGCAACAGCGTCACCATCCAGAACTCGCCGCCTACGACACCGACGATCGCCATCAGCCCGTCCGCTCCCAAGGAAGGGGACGATCTGGTCTGCAGCATCACGGCTGCGTCCACCGACAAGGACAGTGACCGGATCACCTACGACGTCAGCTGGGAGAAGGACGGGGTGGCCTGGACGGGCAGCACGTCGACCACGACCCACGCGGGCGACACCATCCCCAGCTCCCAGACCTCGAGCGGTGACGACTGGGAGTGCTTCGTCACCGCGACCGACGGCACCGACGACTCCGGCGAGGCCGCGAGCGGCACCGTGGGCGTC
>CALATR010001290.1 GCA_937891875.1 uncultured Pseudomonadota bacterium
CTCCACTCCCTCGCTCGCAGCACCGCGACTCCCCGCCAGACCGTGAGGCTCCCCACTATCCCACCAGTGGCACACTCCTGCCCACCCTTGCCGGTCCATCCCAGCGTGCACAGCCTGTGGGAGACAGCTGACGCGAGAGTCCGCCTCTCGCGCCCAGGACCCCCGTCTACCCACGAGTGTGTGGCATGGCCGAAGTGCATCTCGATCTCAACGTCCCCGACGTTCTCCCCAAGACCCTGCCCGTGCTCGCCCTGCGGCGTGGCGTGCTGCTTCCCGGCGCGGTGATGCCGCTGACCGTGGGGCGGCGGCGCTCGCTGGCGGCGCTCGACGCGGCGCGGGGGGATCTCATCCTGGTCGCCCCCCAGCGCGAGCCCGCCGACGAGCCCGCGCCCAGCGACCTGCTCCCGGTGGCCGTGCTCGGCCGGGTGCTCCGCTCGACGGCCGATCAGCGCGGCGTGCGCCAGATCGTCGTCCAGGGCCTGTGCCGGGTGCAGCTCACCGGCTTCCCCTCGACCCATCCGGCGATGGAGGCCAGCTTCTCCACGATCGCCGAGTCCTGGCCCGACACCGTCGAGGCCTCCGCCCTGGCCCTCGCCTTCCGCGAGACCGCCGAGGAGGTTGCCGAGATCGTCGGGCAGCAGGGGCCGGCCCGGGCGCTGCTCCACAGCGACGTGCCCGTGCACATCATGATCGACGCCATTGCGGCGCTGATGCAGCAGGAGGAGGACAGCTGGAAGAAGTCGATCCTGCAGACCCGTGACCCGGTGAAGCGCGCCGAGGCAGTGCTCGCGGCGCTCACCCGCTTCCGCGAGGTGCTCTCCGCGCGCAAGTCCATCCAGGAGCGCGTGCAGAGCGAGACCCAGAACCAGCAGCGCGAGTACCTGCTGCGCCAGCAGCTCAAGGCGATCCAGGAAGAGCTCGGCGAGTCCGATGACGACGACGATCTGGCCCAGCTCCGCCGCCGCCTGGACGAGGCGGACCTGCCCGACGAGGTGCGCAGCTCGGTCGATCGGGAGCTTCGTCGCCTGGAACGACTGAATACCCAGTCGCCGGAGCGCAGCACGTCGATCGACTGGCTGGAGTGGATCGCCGACTTCCCCTGGAACACCGAGACCGCCGTGGACGTGGACCTCGACGTGCTGGAGCAGGCGCTCGACGCCAGCCACCACGGCCTGAAGGAGGTCAAGCGGCAGGTGGTCGAGCACCTCGCCGTCCGCAAGCTCGCCGGACGGGGACGCGCCGACGTGCTCCTGCTGGTCGGCCCTCCCGGCGTCGGCAAGACCTCCATCGCCACGGCCATCGCGGATGCGACCGGTCGCAAGATGGTGCGGGTCGCGCTCGGCGGTCTGCACGACGAGGCCGAGCTGCGCGGCCACCGCCGTACCTACATCGGCGCGCGTCCCGGTCGCCTGGTCGAGGGCCTGCGCAAGGGCGGCACGTCCGACCCGGTCGTGCTCCTCGACGAGATCGACAAGGTCGGCAACAGCTACCGGGGCAACCCGGCGGCGGCCCTGCTCGAGATCCTCGACCCCGAGCAGAACCACCACTTCGTCGACCACTACATGGAGGTGCCGATCGACCTGTCCGGCGCGCTCTTCGTGGCCACGGCAAACGAGCTGGGCAGCATCCCCGCCCCGCTCCGCGACCGCATGGAGGTCCTGCACATCGAGGGCTACTCCCCCGAGGAGAAGCGCACGATCGCCCGGGATCACCTGCTGCCGAAGCTCGCCGAGAACGCGGGTGTCTCGGTGGACTCGGTCGAGCTCGACGACGACGTCATCGACGAGGCGATCAACGGGTGGACCCGCGAGGCGGGCGTGCGCCAGCTCCAGCGGGTGCTGGGCAAGATCTACCGGGCGGTCGCGGTCAAGACGGCCCGCGGCACGGTCGATGGTCCGCTCCAGGTCGGCATCGACGACCTGCCCGAGTACCTGGGCAAGCGCAAGGTGCGCGAGGAGAGCCACGAGGCGCTGGACAAGGCCGGCATCGCGACCGGTCTCGCCTGGACCCCGGTGGGCGGCGACGTGCTCTACGTCGAGGCCAGCACCCTGCCCGGCAAGGGGCGGATGCACCTGACCGGTCAGCTGGGTGACGTGATGAAGGAGTCGGCGCGGGCGGCGCTCACCTACGTGCTCGCCAACGCCGAGAGCCTGGGCATCC
>CALATR010001291.1 GCA_937891875.1 uncultured Pseudomonadota bacterium
GGAGCGACGGGTGGGACTGCGCCCTCGTCGGCGCGACTACGTGCACTTCGCGCCGAGCACCGGCGTGCTGTCCGTGGGCGCGTGGGACGCCCAGACCCTCCGCGCGTACGGCAGGGCTTTCGGTGAGCTGCTCTTCGCGAACCCCGACTGGTTCGAGCTCGGCCCGCTAGTCTCGCTGGAGCCGCTGCGTGACCTCGGCCGACGTGCGCTCATGCCGACTGCCGATGTCATCGAGGCCAAGCTCGTCGGACTGAAGCTCAAGGTGCCGGGCACCGACGACACGCTGATGACGCTGGAGTCCCAGGATGTCTTCCGAGCCATCGAGCGCGGGGATGCCCTAGGCATGCTCGAGCACGCCGACCTGCTCTCTGCGCGGGTGCGAGTTCGGGTCGCGGGCGTGCCACGGCGCCGGGTGTTGGAGCTCAGGCCGCCAGGCACGGTTGGCTACGACTGGAGGAGGGGTGGGGGTTCCGTGCGCGCGTTCCTGCTTAAGCGTGGCTTCATCGCGACGGAGGCGTCGTGAACGTGGTGCCAATGCGTAGGAGGAGGCCGCTGCGGGAAGATACCGGCTCGCGGCTCGTGCGCTGGATCGCGCGGCCGAAGGGGAACGTGGCCCGGTTGCGTGATCTCAATGCGCGGTTCGGCGAGGAGCTCGTCGACGGATGCGTGAGCGACGGCTGGATCGAGGTCCGACGGGCAAGGCCCGGCGAGGTCGTCCGCAAGGCGTGTCCGTGTGGTGCGGATCTCGAGGCCGTCGAGGCCGTCGACACGAGGGAGGGCGTGGTCTGGCGGTGCGGGGACGACTTCTGCCTGCCAGCGCGGGACGAGGCCCCGCTGGTTGCGTGGACGGACGAGCAGGTCCTGGGTTTGGCGATCCGGCGGCAGCTTGGCATGCGGCCAGGCGGCGAGGGTGCTCTCGGTAGGCTGACGATTGGGCGCATGACGTGGACGGTGGGGTTCGGGGCGCCGAGCCGCCGAGTGGCACGGGTGCGGTTCGGCTCGGGCGACGACGTGGACGAGGTCGACATGCAGGATCTGGTCGTGCGGCGCGGGGAGCGCCTGGTCGTCGAGCGCCCCGAGCTGGCCCGCAAGCTGCGCGTGAGAGCGACGCACGCCGGGCCTTGGCTCGCCCAGCAGGAGGATCTCGTCATGACCGGCGACGGCACGGTCGTGTGGGTCCTCGGCGAGAAGCGGCAGGTTGGCCCTCGGTCTGCTGCCGTGCTCCGTCTGCTCGCCGAGCGCGAGGGCGGATGCTGTGGCCGTAGCGAGCTCGTGCTCGCCGCCTGGCCTGATGAGGTGACGGCGTCGGGAAGGGCCCTGTGCGGGCAGGACAAGCTGGATAGGCGGCTCCGCCAGGTGATCGGCGAGCTGCGCCGAGTGCTGGCCCCGCATGAGATCGGGGCGCGGCGCGCGGCTGGTGACGTGGAGGGGGCGTACCGTTTGGGCGCGAGGGTGGTGTTGCTGAAGTGAGTGGAAGGTTGGCGTAGGCCAGGCACGGGGCTTTGCGGGCTGCGACAGTTCCGTCACCCGCGAGGCTGGCTTGTTCGGGGACCCGCGCATGGACTTGAGCGCCTCCGGCGGACGCGGAGGTTACTTGAGCGCGGGGTGCCCCAGAGTTAGCCCAGGCCTTGCACCGCCGGCCCGCGGAGGTCTCTCATGAACCGTTGGCTCTGGCCGACCCTAGCGACGTTGGTTGTCCTGTCATCCTGTGATCCGCTCCCGGATAGTCGGGAGACCGACAACCAAACTGATCTCGGCGACACAGACGCCAATACCGAGTCGGACTTCGAGCTCGCCCGCACGGTGCAAGTCACGCTGGACGGAGTCCCGGTCGAGGGGGCGCTGGTCATGCAGGGAGGAACCGCGGCGACCTACCGAACGGGCCCTGACGGAAGTGTGGCCATCATGCTCGATCCCGATGTACCGGGCGATGTGGTCGTGATCGCGAGCCATCCGGAGGCACGCGTGGGCAACGTCGAGCCGCGCGCGACCGGTGACCTCTCGATTGAGCTCATTCGCTACAACCCAGCCGACAACGATGACTATGTCTTCCGGGACCCAGGCGAACCCGATCGGAGTCCGACGACCAACCAGTGCGGGCACTGCCATCGCACGATCACCGAAGGGTGGGTGGACAGCGCCCACCGAGGAGCCGCCTCAAATCCGCGCGTCCATGATCTGTACGCGGGTGCTGCAGCTGCGCTTGACCGAGGCGCCTGTGTTTCAGCCGGAGGTACTTGGACGTCGGGACCCACGCCGGGATCCGACGAGGCCGCGTCTCGGTGCTACGTCGGCGCTGGCACGCTCCCGGACCTCGATGATGCTTGCGACGAGCCTCCGTGCGCGGAGACCAGCAGCAACACGGGAGGGTGCGCCGCGTGCCACGCGCCTGGGATCAATGGCCGGCTGAGCAGCCGTGGCCTTCTCGAGGCTCGAGACTTCGCTTTCGACTACGGGGTGCACTGCGACGTCTGCCACAAGGTGGAGGCCGTCGAGCTGGACGCGGTGGGCCCGGGGGTCGAGGGGCGCCTGCACATGCACCGACCCTCTGAGCCCTTCAGCGGCGCTGGCGCGAGCTGGCGCCCGCTCTATTTCGGGCCCAACCACGACTCGCCCAACGCGTTCATGGGTTCGGTCCAACGGGATCACTACGCCAATGGAGAGCTGTGCGCCGGCTGCCACGAGTACGACCAGGCGGCCCTGGTACCCGGCACGGCCGTAGACACCGACCGGTGGCCGGACGGACGCCTCCCGGTTCACTCCACGTGGACCGAGTGGGAGGAAGGTCCGCTCTCCCCAGACGTCGCATGCAACGCGTGCCACATGCCCCCGGCGCCATGGGCCATGAACACCGCAGACCTCCAGGAGTTCGGCGGCGCTGCAGATGCCGGAGTCACCGGTGGCTTCGTTCGTCCGCCAGGGTCCGTGAGGCAGCACACCTGGGTTGGACCCTCGCTCCCTGACAGCGGGATGCTCCAGCTGTCCGCCGCACTCGATGTTGAGAAGGTGGTTTCTGACGGAGTTGTAGAAGTTCGCGTGACGACGACGAACGTCGGCGCCGGGCATCGGATCCCCACCGGGGAGCCGTCCCGGGCCATGGTTCTCCGGGTGTCGGGTACGTGTGACGGCCAGGCGCTGAAGCCGCTCGGCGGTGACGTGGTGCCGCTGTTTGTCGGTGCCGTAGCTACGGGGAGTGTCGAGGACCTCGACACTGCCTGGCCGGGCGCTGGCGCAGGGGATCGGCTGGTGGCGCTGAAGTCCGAAGGTCCACTGGAGTACGCCGGGTTCGGGCCCTTCGGGGACGGGACCTTCGGCGGCGATGCCAAGGGTCTCATCCAGTGGTCCATCATCGACGCGGTCGACGTGGTCGCCGTGGACGGTGGCGGGCGGCTGACGCTCGAAGGGGAACTGGACACGAGTTCCGCAGACAGCCTCGTTCTGACACGAGACAACTCCGCCGGGGAACGCCCCCGTCCGATGGCTGGGCAGCCTGGCTTCGCGTTCGCCCGTGTCCTCTCAGACGACGTCGGCACGCTGATGGCACCTCATCACCGAGCGGTCGACGTAGTGTCCGACAACAGGCTTGCGCCCCATCAATCGTTCACCACCACCCACCGGTTCGCCTCTCCGTGCTCAGAGCCCGTGGTCACCGCCAGTCTTCGGTACCGACGCCAGCCCGCGTGGCTGGTCGAGGAACGGGGCTGGGACCTCACGGACGAACTCATCCAGGAGGTCACGCGATGAACCGCCTCATCGTGCTGCTCATGCTGGCCGGCTGTGGCTCGTCGGACACGGACACGGACACGGACACGGACACCGACACCGACGCAGAGGACGCCGACACGGACCGCCCGGCGGCCCGACCGGAGCTGCCCCGAGTCGCCGACCTCGAGGACCTGGACCCAGCGGACGGTGAGGTACGGGTACGGCTCGTCGCCGCGCCCGCGGAGCTGGAGGTCAACGGCGAGACCGTCTCCGGCTTCGCCTATAACGGTCAGGTGCCGGGCCCCACCTTGCGGTTGACCCGTGGGGATCGGGTCACCGCCGAGATTGTCAACGAGCTGGACGTGCCGACGACAGTGCACTGGCACGGTCTGCACGTTCCCAACGCGGCCGACGGCAGCGTGTGGATGCGCGAACCCATCCAGCCCGGGGCAACAGCCACCGTGCAGTTCACTGTCGACCAGGCGGGCACGTTCTGGTACCACCCCCACTTCGACACCGACCGACAGGTGGATCTCGGGCTGTACGGCGCGATCGTCGTGACGGACCCCGACGAGCCGAGCGTAGACGAGGACATCGTCGTCATCGGGGATACCTGGGGTGAGACCGGCGAGGGGGAAGAGCACGGTGGCCCAAGGCTGGCGGGCCCGTGGACCCTCAACGGGGTCGAGGATCCCAAGCTGACCCTGACGGCTGGCTCGACCGCGCGGCTGCGCTGGGTGAACGCCAGTAATGAAGGGTATCTCGACCTGCGGCCGGACGACGCGTGGCGGTGGATCGGCACGGATCAGGGCCTCATCGAGCCCCTGGCAGGAGCCGCCTTGCTCGCTCCGGGCGACCGCGCGGACCTCGAGGTCGGCGTCGGCGCTGGGGAGACCCTCGTGGAAATCGCTCCGTACTCACTGTTCGGGGGGGCGGTCGAGGACTCCGGTGTTGTTGGCTCGCTCCAAGTGATGGGAGAAGGGACTGGCAGCGCGCCGTCACTGACCGATTGGGGGGTCATCGACGGCCCCCCGCTCGAAGACCCTGGTCGAACAGACCTTCGGTTCGTGTTTCAAGGCGATGGCACACGATGGTTCATGAACGGCGAGGTGTTCCCCGATGTCACGGTTCCGGACGTGCCGGTGGGAAGCGAGCTGTTCGTGGAGGTGCGAAACGTCAGCCCGACGGAGCACCCGTTCCACGTTCACGGTCACGCGTTCGAGGTGCTCTCCGTGAACGGAGAGAGGCCCCGCCGGCGAACGCTCGAGGACACGGTCAACGTCGGCATCCGAGACACGCTGCGGCTCCGGATGATTGCGGACAACCCCGGCGAGTGGATGGTTCACTGCCACATCCTCGGCCACGCTGAAGGCGGGATGATGACCGTCTTGCGGGTGGTCGAGCCATGAAGTGGCGGCGGCCGTGACTTGGCATTCGCAGCCCCGTGAGGCCGATTGGCGTGGGCGCGAATGCCAAGCCGCCGTGAAAGATTCCAGGATTCAACGACACTCCCCATGCCTTCGTCTACTGTTTCGAACTGTAGGAGACCCCATGAGAACCCTCGTCCCGCTCGCCGTCCTCTCCCTTTCGATCCTCGCTGCTTGCTCAGAGCCCGAGCCTGTCGGACTCCCGGTGCTCGGCGCGGGTACCCACGACGCGACCCGTGTCCTGATCGACGTGATCGCGTCCGCAGACGAGGGACTGTCGACCCCGACCGATGTCTCCGTCAATCCCAACCAACCGGGACAGCTCTGGGTCACCAACTACGATCTCAACGCCATCACGATCCTGTCCGGTGCGGACTTCACCGATGCGCGCACGCCGACTAGTGGCGGCGCCAACCACTTCCTGGTCGACCCGATGTCGCTCGCGTTCAGCGACGACGGGACCTTCGCGACCATCCACGACACCGACGAGCTCACCCAGGGAGGCGCGACACCGGCGGACTTCATGGGTCCGGTGCTCTGGGATGACAGCGACCGGTTCGATGGAGGCCATGGAGGGCACCTGGACATGCTCCACAACAGCCCGCTGGGCGGTGGCATCGCATGGGAGGCCGACAACGTCTACTGGGTCGTCGACGGCTACTACGGCTCGCTGACCCGCTACGACTTCAACAACGACCATGGCTACGGCGGCGCGAACCACTCGGACCACGAGACCGCCCGCTACGTTGAGGGAGAGATCGCCCGAACGGAGGGTATCCCCAGTCACGCCGACTTCGACCGGTCGTCGGACCTGCTCTTCGTCGCAGACAGCGACAACGGCCGGATCGCGGTGCTGGACGCGACCAGCGGCACGCCGGGTGATCGCATAGGGCCGAACTACGACGGCGGGCAGCAGTACGCGATGGAGGGGGCCGACCTGTCGACGCTGGTCGATGGGGACCTGGTCGAAGTGGTCCTCACCGAGAAGGGCGAGCCAACCATCCGGGCGGTCCGGCTGAACCAGCCTGCCGGGCTCGAGCTCGGCGGCGGCCTGCTGTACGTCACGGACCATGCGACGTCCAACATCCTGGCGTTCGACTTGGAGGGGCAGCTAGTCGACTGGCTGCCGACCGGTCGGCCTGCCGACAGCCTCGGCGGGATCGAGGTGCTCGCGGATGGCTCGTTGGTCGTCACCGACCTGCGGGCCGATGAGCTCATCCGGATTCGCCCGCTTCCCGAAGAGGAGTAGGTGGGTCCGGCCCCGCGGGTCCTCGGGGCCGTCTTGGTCGTCCTCGCTGCCTGCACGGGGCCCGCGGTCCCTACGGAAACGGCTGAGACCGACTCGGATATCGACACCGACACGGCTACGACACGGCTCACATTGGACCAGCGCCTGGCCTCGGTGCTCGCCAGCGTGGAACCCCCTGTTGCGCCGCTAGACCCCCTGCCGCGTCCGGATGATGCGTTGGTGGACCTGGGACGATTGTTGTTCTACGACTCGATCCTGTCCGGGAACAAAGACGTTGCCTGCGCCACCTGCCACGACCCGGCTCACGGCACCTCCGATGGTCTTCCGCTCGCTCTCGGCACGGGCGCGGAGGGACGAGGACCCGACCGAGCGGGAGGAGACCACCCGCCGTGGGGGGCGAGACGCTCGCCTCCGCTCTGGGGACGGGCCCGCCTGGACGCGCTGTTCTGGGATGGCCGCGTCGAGCGAACCGAGGACGGCGTGACCTCCGTGGCGCCGGTACCGGACGGTGCCTCGGAGCTCGACGCGCTTGCGACGCAGGCTCTGCATCCGATCCTCGACCCGGGCGAGATGCTCGGCCGCCCGGGTGACGTGGCAGTGGATGGGCGCGCCAATGAGCTCGCGGCCGGGACCTCCGCGCAGGGCGTCTACGACGCGCTAGAGCGCCGGCTCGCCTCCGTCGACACCTACCGAACAGCCTTGGAGGCCATCGACCCGGACTGGGACATGGGGACCGTCGTTGAGGCGCTCGCCGAGTACCAGCGCGAGCGCTTCGACGTCACCGATAGCCGCTGGGATCGCTATCTGCGCGGCGAGACGTCCGCGCTCTCGGATGGCGAGAAGCTTGGGGCGACGTTCTTCTTCGCCGAGGGGCGGTGTGTGTCCTGTCACGCCGGACCGGCGCTGTCCGATGGGCGCTTTCACAACATCGGGGTTCGGCCTATCGGTGAGGCGGACCCAGGCCGTCTGAGCGTGTCGGGGGCACCGGACGATCGCTTCGCCATGCGCACGCCCCCGCTGCGGAACGTGGGCCTGGTTGGCGGTCCCTACTTCCACAACGGCACAGTGGCGGACCTGGAGGGTGTCGTCGTGCACTACGCGGACCCCGAGCTGCGAAGAGCATCGACGGATCATCTGCCCTCAGACCTCGTTCCCAGTGACGACCCGGACCTGAATGCGACGTTGTCGGCGGATCTTCCGCTCGCGGGCAGCGGCACGACCACTGTCGGCTTGTCGAACATCCGGGAGTTCCTCGGCGCCCTCAGTGACGAAGATGCTGCCGCTCGCGCCATCGATGACGTACCGGAGGCGGTGCCGAGCGGTCTGCCCGTCGGCGGATGGCCGAACTAGGCTGTCGCCTGGCCCGGGAGTTGCAAGGCGCGGGCGTAGAGGAATGGACATGCATCGCGTCTTTGCGCAAGCGCTGACTTGGACGTCGCTCGCTGCTTGCGGGCCGTCGCCGCTGCCGCCGCCCCGGCTGGTGAGCGGTCCGCCAGCCGCGGCAGACCTGGACCCGGATCCCCATCGGGTGGTGTTCGAGCTCGTTGCGTCCACAACGACCGTTCAGCAGTATGGCGAGACCCCGTCGGAGATCTGGACGTACAACGGGCAGCTTCCTGGGCCGACTCTGCAAGCGCGAGTGGGCGACGAGGTGACGATCCACTTCACCAACGACCTGCCGGAGCCCACCACCATCCACTGGCACGGGTTGCGGATCTCGGACGCCATGGACGGTGTGCCCGCGATCCAGCAGGCAGTACGGCCTGGCGAGACCTTTACGTACCGATTCTCTCCGCCGGAGCCCGGGACCTTCTGGTACCACCCCCACGTGCGGGCCCATGAACAGGTGGAGCGCGGATTGCACGGCGCGTTCGTCGTGCATCCGCGCGAGGAGCCGGAGGGCGTGGGCGAGCGGGTGTTCGTCGTGGACGATGTCCAGCTGAATGCAGATGGATCGCTGGCGGAGTTCACCCTGGACTCAGAGCACGTCACTCAGTCGCACGGTCGCGTGGGCACGCAGCTGCTGGTCAACGGCCAGCTGGATCCCCCGATGGCTCCCGCCTCGCCGAGCACCAGTGAACGATGGCGGGTGGTCAACGTATCGAACGCGTCCTCGATGCGGGTGACGGTGCGTGGCGGCCTGGCCCGTGTGATCGCTCGCGACGGCGGCCTGCTCGAGACGCCACTTGATCTGGACGTCGTGGACCTTCCCGTCGGCGGGCGGGTGGACTTCGAGGTGCGTGGTGTCGCCGGAGAAGCACTGGCCCTGGAGGTCGAGGCTGGTAAGCACGCAGTCGGCAAGCCCTCCGTGGTCGCGGCCGGTGTGCCGTGGAACGTGTCGACAACGAGCTGGGCCACATGGCCTGATGCGCCTGCGGTCCAGGTCTCCAGTCCTCAGCAGGAGCTTGCACTCACCTTCGGCCGCGCCGGCGGAGGCACTGACCGTACCTGGACGGTGAACGGGAACGAGTGGGGAGAGCACACGCCGATCCCGCTGAACGCTGACGTTCCGACTCGGATCCGGGTCGTGGACGAGAGCTCTGCACCGCACCCGTTCCACCTCCACGGCCAGTTCTTCCGCGTGGTGTCCCGCAACGGGGTCCTCACCGATGACAAGGCTGCATACGACACCGTGATGCTCGGCCCCGACGAAGAGGTCGAGCTCTTCACCACCTTGGACAACCCCGGGCGATGGATGGCGCACTGTCACATCCTCGCCCATGCCGAGCGCGGCATGATGACGGAGCTCGTCGTGCAGCCTCTGGAGCGCAACTGATGGCTTCCCATCTCCTTCGCCAAGCCCTCATCTTCACCCTGGCGATGTCCGCCTGCGCAGGATCGCCTGCCGAAGAGCTGCTGCCGCTTCCTCCGATCGAGGGTCTGACTGCTGCTCCCGACCTGGATCCGGCCGAGGACGTGGTGGAGGTCCACCTGACGGCAAGCACGACCAGCGTGAGCTGGGCCGATGGACCCACGACCGAGGCCTGGGCCTACAACGGCGAGGTTCCGGGCCCGCTCGTCCAAGCCCGGGTCGGGGACACGCTGGTGGTGCAGTTCACCAACGACCTGCCGGAGCCCACGACCATCCACTGGCATGGGCTTCGGGTGCCCGACGCGATGGACGGCGTGCCGGCCATCCAGGATCCCGTCCAACCGGGCGAGACCTTCCGCTACGAGTTCGTGCTGCCCGATGCGGGGACGTTCTGGTACCACCCGCACGTCCGTGCGCATGAGCAGGTCGAGCGTGGCCTGCAGGGCATGCTCGTCGTGCATGAGCGGGAGCCGCTCCAGGATGTGGTGCAGCGTGGCTTTGTACTCGACGACGCCCTCATCGATGAGAGCGGCTCCTGGTACACGTTCGACGTCGACAACAGCCATCCGCTCCAGATGATGGGTCGAAATGGCAACACGCTGCTCGTCAACGGGGGGTCAGATGCGGTCCAGGCCACGCTGACTCCAGGGGTTGCGGAGCGCTGGCGGCTCGTCAATACCGCCAACGCCCGGACGTTGTGGGCGGAGGTGCGGGGAGCGAACTGGCGCGTCATCGGGGTCGATGGCGGACGGATCGCGACGCCCTACACGACGGAGCGGGTGCGTCTGCCGGTGGGGCGCCGCTTCGACCTCGAGGTCATCCCGACAGGTCGGGACGAGGAGGTCGCTCTCGACGTTGTGCTCCCCAATCGGAGTGGGGGCTGGGATCGCTACCCGATGTTCGAGGCCTCCTTGGACTGGACGGCGCCGGGCACCGGGCAGTCTCTGGACTGGCCGACCGTCGATACCTCAGGCCGCCCCGAGGTCCGGCAGGAGATCGTGCTCGATTTCGATGGGCGCGGCGGGGGCGCCAACATCGAGTGGACGATCAACGGCCGGATCTGGGGCCAGCATGACGCCCTGGAGGTCGAGGCAGACACCCCGACCCGGATCGTGCTCCGAGATGGCTCGCGCACCCAACATCCCTTCCACCTGCACGGCCAGTTCTTCGAGATCGTCGGCCGGGACGGGCAGGCAGTCGACGAGCCCGGTCAGTTCGACACGGTACTCCTGACCGGGGACGACGAGGTCGAGCTGTTCTCGATGATGGACAATCCGGGCCGGTGGATGGCCCATTGTCACATCCTCGAGCACGCCGAGCGGGGGATGATGACGGAGGTCGTGGTCGGTCCGTCGACGGAGTGAACGTCGGGCCGACGCGAGATCGCCGTGAAGCTGTCCTCGTCTCGGCAGAGAGAGCAGCGCCGCGACATTGTCTCTAGCTCCGTAGGTTAGAGCCCCAAGCAGCAGCAATGGCCCGACTATTGCATGTTCGACGGCGAATCGGCACCGGTGTTCCTTCGCCCCCAAGATCTCCTGCACGCGTGGGGTCCGGTGCCTCTTGCGAGGCGTCATGAACGTGGTCGACATCAGCTGCCGTGTCGGAGCCCTCACACTTCTCTGTGCTGCGACTCCCGCCCGCGCTGGCGGGTCGCAGCACGACGAAGACCGGTTTTCGGGGTCGGCGACCTTCGATACGGAGATTCGGGTTCAGCGCTATGATCCAGCCCCTCTCGTGCACTCCGGTGGCTCAAAACCGCGGTTCGTGGAGCAGCTCAGCCGCTGGGTCATTCAGGGCAGGTACGGCGATTGGACCGCTCGTGTCCAGCTGGACCAGCTCGTGTTTGCCGGCCTGCCGCATGTGGTCGACGGGGTCCGAAAGCCATACATTCCGCCAATGCAGGCCGCATGTCCTGGACCGGCAGAGATGTGCTTGGCCAACCCTCTCCGATCCGAACGGCCGGGTTTGTCAGGATACATCAACCCAGAGAAGGTAGCTCTCGAGTATCGCAAGGGGGACGTAGAGCTTTCGCTCGGGGACTTCTATCAGTCCGTTGGCGTGGGTGCAGTGATGAACATCAACCGAAACGTCGACAACGACGTCGACACCTCGATCCAGGGGGCGAGGCTCAAGTGGCAGCCGGGCGACTGGGAGGTCACGGCTCTCGCTGGGACGCTCAACCGTCAGCAGGTATTCCAGGATCAACTCAACGTCCTGCAGTTGGACGGAGACCGCCGCCACACCGTCGGGCTCATGCAGGTGAAGCGTTATGGCATCGGTGCGACGACGCTGGGTGTGCACGGCCTGCTATACAACTATGTTGACCCCCCGTCCACAGATCGTTCTGTACGCGGTCTGAGAGGATTGTCAGCCTCCGTCAAACAGGTGCCGGATGCACTGATTGCCGGCACCACGGCGTCTACTTCCGTTGCTGGCGTCGAGTTCAGCGGGGAGGTCAGTGTCGTTTCATACCCGGAATCGGACCTCCACTCGTCAATCTTCGTTCCCGCGCTGGAAAGCCGGAGTCCAGGAGTCGCGGCCTACGGGTCGTCGTTCTGGTTCGCCGGGCGCACGACATGGCAGGTGGAAGCTCGCTACCTGCGGAATGTATACCGCCTCAACAACCCCATTCCTGTCCAGTACGGGTACACTGTGGCTGCTCCACCAACGCTGGAGTTGGAGCGCGCAATCAACATCGACACGGCGGCAGTGACAGGCTCGAACGCCCTCGGCGGCGGATTGGTCCGGGTGGATGTTACCGCGAGTGACAACACGACTCCCTACGTAGCTGTGGGCGTCACCAGGGACGAGGATCTTGTCAATGCAGCACAGAAGTCCCCCGCGCCAGAGACCATACTCCAGCTCCAGGGCGGGGTGGAGGTGTTGGCAGGAGAATGGGGCCTGCTCGTAGAGTCTCTGGCGCGGACCGATATTCGCGATGGGGACTACGGCGCGGACAAGCAGCTCTACTCCGCGGTTGACATCAAGAACCCGGTACCGTTGGGGTCGAGTATGCAAACAGCGTTGGTTGGACAGTACTTTGTGCACGGTCAGGACAATTCGCTCCGAACCCCGGACCCGTGGCACGAGATTAACGTGAGCGTTGGCTACTTGGTCACTCCGGCAGTTGGTCTCACGCTCTACTACGATCACACAACCAACCCCGTGGCAGGCGGCAATGGCAATCTCCGAGAGGATTGGCCCAGCGCGTACGGAGCCGCCGAAGTGTTCTGGAAGCCCTCCACCGACTGGACCGTCAAGGCCTTCCATGGCGGTTACGCCGCGGGCATTCGTTGTTCGGGGGGACAGTGTAGGAATGTACCGGCTTTCACCGGCAGTCGGATCGCTGTGGTCGGGACGTTCGACTGACGAATGCTCGGTGACCCGAGCGACGCGGAGGGCTTCATTCGCACCGCTGCGAGGTCCTTTCGCGGATCGGCGAAGCAAGACGGCGGGGAAAGGGGCCGCTGGTTGGGTGGCCTAGCTCGGCATGAAAATTGCAGGAACCTGCGTGTCCTACGTCAGGACCACGAGCGGGGAATGGCCTGACCTGTCCAGTTACGCCACCTCGGGTACTCCCGAGGGCTGGGGGATCGGCGACCGCTTCAAGAACTACACGTTCGTGGATCAGTACGGCGAAGAGGTAGAGCTGTACCAGTTCTGGGGCAACGTGGTCCTCGTGGACTTTTCTGCGGGGTGGTGTCCTCCTTGTCGAGCGGTCGCTCGCGACGCCGAGGCCAAGTACCGTGGGCTCGCGGACGATGGCTTCGTCATCGTGCACATGATGATCGACGACAACCAGAACGGCGGCGGGATCACGGACCCAGGGTTCGTCGAGAGCTGGGCGACGGAATACGGGCTGACCTTCCCGGTCGTGGACTTCGACGACGAATGGCAGGAGGTCGGCCCGGGACTGGCCGGTACCGGTCTGTACACGGGCGGGATTCCGGATGCGGTCGAACTCGCGGCGCAGGTTGCGCTGGAAGGCGTAGGTCGCCTCGACCGTGCCGAGCCGGCCGCCCGAGGTGACGCGGGTGAGCACCTGCTGGTGGATGACGTCCTGCATCGGGCGATCGATGGAGCGGGACCGGGTCCAGTTCTCGGCACCGATTGGGCGGCCGGACTCGAGCTGCTGGCTGAACCCGTCGGGGGTCTCGGACCGGACGCCGTAGAAGATGCCGGCCCGGAAGTCGTGGTGCCGGGCCCGCACGAGGACGGAGGACCGCTCTCCAGACCACTGCACGCTGCCGCCGACGTTGCCGACGAGGCTCGCGGTGTTGCCGAGCACGTAGTCGGGGGTGGTGAGCGGGCCCCCAGACGACAGGTTGCCGTGGACGCGGATGGACACGCCGGGAAGGGCTTCGGGAGCGGCATCCAACCGGAGGGCCGCCGTCGGGCGCCGTCCGTTGCTCGCGTAGCTGACCACCGCACGGCCACCGACGCCGGACTCCACCCGCATCGGCGGCGCCGCGACGAGGATGACCCCGCCGATGGCGTCGGGACCGTAGCGGGCGCCCGCCGCGCCCCGGATGACCGTGATCTCGCCGGCGGACAGCGGGTCGACCTCGGTCGCGTGGTCCGGTCCCCACTTCTGGCTCTCGTGGCGCACCCCGTCGACAAGCACCAGAAGCCGGCGCTCGGCCTGTCCGCGGATGATCGGCTTGCCCGCCTCGGTGGTGCCACCGGCGATGGTCACGCCCGCGACGCCTTCGATCGCCTCGGCAAGGCCATCCCCGGCGCCCTCTTCGAGAGCCTGCTCGTCGAGGGTGGTGCGCGGACGCAGGTCGGGAAGACCCGGATCGTCGGCGTGCACGTCGACCGCGAGAGGAGACCCCTCGGCGTGGTCCCTATCCTCGTGGGCAGGCGCGAAGTGGAAGAGGATGCGCGTCGTGGCCGGGATGGTCTGGCCGCCTCGGTTCGCCGGCTCGAACCGGAGCTTGCGAGCGGCTTCCAGCGCGGCCTCGTGGAACACGTGAGGCCCCTTCCCGATGCGGACCCGGGCCACCCGACCCATCTCGTCGACATCGACCAGCACGGTCACGTCTCCGTGCAGTCCGTCCTCGACAGCCTCGTCGGGGTAGCGCAGGGCTACCTGCTCGAGGAGCTTCGGGGGCACCACCGCATCGCGGTCCGGCTCCGCCAGCCGGGGCCCCTGGGGCGCGGCCCGGCTCGGGACGGCCACCAGGGTGCACAGCACCACACAGACGCCGCCGAGGAGCGGCGCGACGCGGGACCGGGACGGGAGCCGGGCGACGAGCGGGTGGATGGGGACTCCGAACAGGCAGCGGTTACCACGACCAGAATGGTAACGCAACTCAGTTGCGATAAGCGTGGGTGCCACCAAGCTGTGTCTAGCCGAGTTGTACTGCGCACTGAGGGACTACCACCGGTCGATGCCCATTGCGGCGTTCGTACGCTCGATGGAGGCGGCCCCGTCACAGATGTCCATCAACGCCCGAACGGCGTCGATGTTCTCCGGCACCACGATCGCCTGATTGTCCACCTGGTGGCACAAGAACACCTCCGAGCCCGACACGTGGACCACGTCATGCCAGAGCGCAACCTCCCACAGGTCGCCTCTGGGGCGGCCGAGGTCGCGTGTGAGCTCCAGGACCGCATTCAGAGCCCCCAACCCCGCCGATGCTTCGAGGAGCGCGATCCTCGGCGCACGTCTGAGTAGGTCGATGACTTGGTCCCGGTCGGCGTTCCGCTCGAGATCCAGCCACCAGTAGTGCAGGTGCGAGAGCGTCTGCGACACCTTGCAGGCCATCGTGACGATGTCCATGCCCTCAAGGATCGTGTTGGCGTCAACCGACTGATGCGATGGGATGTGCGGCTCCGGCACAATGGTGTTCATGATGCCGCCCAGGTGGCTCTCCCAAGGGTCCGTCGCCCGACGGATCAACACCCCCCGCGCCCGCCGGATGTGGAGAGGAGAAAGTGCATGCAGAACCCGCACCGTAGCGGTGGTGTTGCACGACACAACGCGAGTCGAGCGCAGGCCGCGGGCCGACGCGAAGTTGGCCTGGGCCACGAAGCTGTGGCCTGTCAGGTCGTGCGATTCGCCACCTTGAAAGATTGCGCGTACCCCATGCGCTCGGTACGCCTCGCGGTTCGTCGCCGCGACCCGCTTGGGGGTGCAGTCGACTGCCACATCCACCTCGGCGAGCAGGTCTGAGAGCACCCCTTGGACAGGGAGGCCTGCCAACTGCATGCGGGTACGCTCCGGATCGGCTGCAGCGAAAAGCGTTGCGCCTCGGTCAACAGCGACTCGAATGCGGTGATCCGCGGAGACGTCGCAGATGCCTGCGAGTTCCATGTCTGGCTGAGCGGCGACGGCGTCCGCCACTCGCTTGCCGATCACGCCGTATCCCACCACCGCGACCCGAACTCCAGACATTTCGTCCTCCTTCTTGCATTGGCTCGTCACCGATCAGGTGACCGCTGTTCGATCAGTGTCCTCCGGTCAGGTCGATCCTCTCCACCCGCTGGACTCCGACGCGTCCCTCGCCCACGAGCCGGATGCCCACATGGCCGCGATCGAGCGCCGGGCCATGCCCGTGCACGACCGTCTTGCCATCGACCATGCCCTTGAAGTGCCCCGCAGCGGAGGAAACAGAGAGTACGAGCAGGTTGTTGGGCGCGAAGGTCCCGGAGGCGAACACCTCGTCGGTGCCCCGCACAAGCGCCGCCCGACCTCCCGTCGTCAGCGTGAATCCGCCGCCCCCCGAGCCGTCGATGTCGACGTTGTGGAGGAGGCGGGCCTCTCCCTCAAAACCGCTGACGTCCAGCCACACGTTCAGCTGGACATCACCGACGGTCCCTGGGAGCACGAGGGTCTGCTCCCCACTGACGAGGGTCGCCGCTCCAGAGTTCGGCCACGGCTGACCGCCTGCTGCGACGATGGCGGCGTTGTCCGGCACCCAGATCGCGGTCGGCCCCTGGATCTCCAGGCTGGGCTCTCCGTCGGGTGGTGGGTCCTTTGGGGGCTCCGGGCATGAGGGGCACGGCGGCACATCGACGGCCAGCGCGTGTCGATAGACCAGCGCACCGCCACGGTCGGCCGTCCAGGCGAGGCTCGCCAATATGAGCAGGCTGATCGCGATGAGACCCGCGTGGGCAGCGATCGCTGGGCGTCGCCACCGCCGACCGGCAGCGATGGCGCTCCGTGCGACAGCAATCACTACGACCCCGGCGAGTGTGAACGTGGCCCAGTCGGCATGCTCCGCGATGGCCGGCTGAGCCAGCGCCGGCACCCCGACGAGACTGTCTGCCGCAGCTCGTCCGGCCAGGAACGTCGCCAAGGTCGCGCCGCCGGCCACCCACCACAACGCGACCGCCACGGCACGCCAGCGACGTCCTGCCTCAAGGGCTGACCAGCCATCCACGAGGATGGCAAGCGGTATCAGGACTACCGGGAAGTGGACGACCGCGGGGTGGAGGTTCGGCAGTGCGAGGTCCATGTCAGTTGTCCTGCGCGCTGTGGTCGTGGTCTTCACCCTCGGCGTCCCTCTCGACGAGCGCCATGCCGCACTTCGGGCAGTCGCCCACCGCGTCGGCCGTGACGTCCGGGTGCATGGGGCAGGCGTACCGCGTGGGCCCAGTCGCACGTTCGGCGCGGGTCCCGTCGGCGGCCGCGGGCGTTGGGGCCGTGGCGGTCGATGCGGCGGTGGGGTCCGACTTGGCTGGAGTCGATGTGCTGCACGCGGTGGTGAGCAGTGCGATCAGCGAGACGTTGATGAGGGGTCGGATCGGAACCTCGGGCGGGGGGAGGGGGTGTTCCAGTTGGGTGGCTGGCATCGGGTCGACGTCAGGAACCGCGCTCGCAACATCCGTGCCAAGGGTCGGTAGCCGCCGAGCGGGACGGAGGAGTCCGACACTTGTTCGCCGCGAAGGCTCTGGACCAGAGTTGTGGGCTCCGCATGCTTGTGAACGAACGGCTCGACCACGAAGGACTCGGGCGGCGGCCGCTGGGGCTCGTTGCGACCATGCCGGCTGCCCTGCTGCGTCTCCCGTTCGACGGGCTCGCAGGTCTGCGAGTCGCCTTCGCAGGAGCGCTGACAATGCTGGTCCACGGCGCCATGCATGGCACCAAGACATCACCGGGATCGCCCCGCCGCACCTGGCATGCGGTTTGCTCGGGGACCGCCATGGAGGTCACATGCTCGTTCGTCGGATAACCGCGGGTGGTGGTGCCGAGGAGAGTTCCGGTAGCGGCATCCGTGAACGTCACATCTTGCTGGCGTGGTGGCTCATAGGTGGCTCGTCGCCCAACGAAGTGTTCCGGACGCTCAGGGCAGGCGTCGAAGCCACGTCCTTGACCAGCTTTCCACTAGTGGCCGTCGCAGAGTGCTGCGCATGATGCAGCAGGCACACGACCAGTGCGTCCATGACGAATTCGCCCTGCGGCAGGCCCGTTCGATGATCGTCCGCATCGCCGCCGTCGCACTCGTTGTGGGGTGCGTACCGACCCGACCCCCGTCGGAGGCCGAGCCGACGCCGAATGGGGTCGCGTCCGTGTCGGCCCCGCCGGCTGCTGCGCTGGAACGCGTCGCGCTCCCGGCCATGGAAGGCGCCCAAGCACCGCGGATCGTGTCCACCTCGGCCGGTCTGGTCGCGAGCTGGCTGGAGCCGGCCGGAGACGGCCACCGACTCCGGGTGGCAACCCTCACCGAAGCGGCGGTCTCGACGGCGTCCACGGTGGTCGAGGGACGGCCCGTCTTCGTGAACTGGGCCGACGTCCCGTCGGTCCGGGAGGGAGGGGATGGCGCGCTGTACACCTGGTGGCCGGAGATCGTCGGGAATGCCCCGTACGCCTACGGCGTCCAGCTCGCCCGCTCCGTCGACGGCGGCACGACGTGGTCGCCCCTCGGCATGGTCCACGACGACGGGACTGCGACGGAGCACGGGTTCGTGTCGATGGCGCCCGTGGCTACGGGGGTGCGCGTAGCTTGGCTCGACGGTCGCGAGACCGGGTCCGGCGAACCGATGACGTTGCGAACCGCGGTGGTCGGCGCCGAGGTGGGGGCGACCTCGGTGCTCGACGCGCGGGTGTGCGACTGTTGCGGCACTGATGCCACCTCCGTCGCTGATGGCGCTACACTGATCGTCGCACGGGACCGATCCGTCCACGAGATCCGCGACATCGTCGCGGTGCGCGTCGGCGTGGACGGTGTCGCGACCACCGCGCGTGTTCATGCCGACGGGTGGGAGATCGCCGGGTGCCCCGTGAACGGCCCAAGGGTGGTGGCTCGCGGTGATCGGGTTGCAGTCGCCTGGTACACCGAGGTTGACGGGCCGGAGGTCCGCCTCGCGTGGTCCGATGACGGCGGCCGCACATTCGGAGACGTTGTCCCGATCGCCGGCGGGGCGGCGGACGGCCCCCTGGGTCGCGTCGGGCTCGCCTGGGCAGGACGCGAGGACGTCGCCGTGAGCTGGTTGGATCGCGATACCGAGCGGGCCGTCGTCCGAGTGCGCCGGGCGAGTCGCGACGGGCGGGTCGGGGAACCCCTCGACCTCGGGTTCACGGGCGCCGACCGCGCATCCGGCTTCCCGGCCCTCGCCCGCTACGACGACTGGCTGGGCGTGGTGTGGACGGTCCCCGAGGTGGGCCTCGAGGCCCGTCGGGTCCCGCTGGCCGCCCTGCCGCCCGTCACCGCAAGGCCGACTCCGGATGATGCCATTCCGACCGCATCCCCCTCCACGATCCCGCTGGCCGACTACCGACCCGATCGGCTCGATGGCGGCGGCGAGGTGGACTTCGCGGGCCTCGCCGGCCGGCCGGTGCTCGTCAACCTGTGGGCGACGTGGTGTGCGCCGTGCATGGCGGAGTTGCCAGAGCTCCTCGCGCTGCACCGGACATGGAGCCCGCGCGGCCTCGAGGTGGTGTCGGTCGCCATCGACGACAACGCGGCGCGCGCTCGCATCGTCACGGCCAAGCGCGGCATGACGTGGACGCACGCCGTCGACGGGAGTGCCCGGGCGGCACGGGTGTTCGGCACCGATCAGCTGCCGACGACGATCCTCTACGCGCCGGACGGCGCCGTCCTGTGGTCCAAGCGCGGCGCGCTCGACGCCGACGAGTCCGGTCTCGACGCTGTGCTCCGCCGCGTGACGGGGACGGGAGGTCGTTGATGCGTTTGTCCTGCAGCGGGTCGCGCGAAGTGCGCCCTTCCGCCTTATAGTGGCGGAGTTCGATCATCTGGACCTCCACGGGAGCAAGCCATGAGCCACCCTGACCCTCCATTCGCTAGTCGGCGCCGATTTCTGCAGTCTGCCGCTGCAGCGGCCGGGCTCATTGCCCTCCCTGGTTGGGCCACTGCCGCCCTGCCGCCCGCCCAGGACGAGTGGGATCTCGTCATCGAGCGCACCCGGCGCCCCATCGCTCAGGGCCGGGGCCGCTTGATCACGGTGAACGGCCAGTACCCCGGCCCCCTCGTTCGCCTGCGCGAGGGCTCCGAGGCGGTGCTGCGGGTACGCAACACCCTGGACGAGTGGTCCTCGATCCACTGGCACGGCCTGCTGCTTCCTCCCGGCATGGACGGCGTTCCCGGGGTCAGCTTCGCCGGCATTCCTCCGGGCGAGACGTTCGAGTATCGCTTCCCGGTCCGCCAGAGCGGGACCTACTGGTACCACAGCCACTCCGGCCTCCAGGAGCAGCTCGGGCTGGCCGGGCCGCTCGTGATCGACGGCAAGGCCGAGCTGGAGCCCTTCGACCGGGAGCTCGTGGTCATGCTCACCGACTGGACGTTCCGAGATCCGGCTCGGATCATGGCGATCCTCAAGAAGAACGCCGGCTACTTCAACTTCCAGAAGCGGACGGTCATCGATGCGCTGACGGGGCGTGACGGCATGGGGCTGGCGGACACGGCTCGCTGGGGCCGGATGCGCATGGATCCGACGGATCTGTCGGACGTCACAGGGGCGACGTATCACTACCTGATCAACGGTCACACCTCGGTGGCGCCGTGGACGGGCTTGTTCGTGCCTGGTGAGCGCGTGCGCCTGCGGGTGATCAACGCGGGGGCAATGACCTACTTCGACCTGCGCATCCCCGGGCTGCCCATGCGGGTGGTCTCGGCGGATGGCGTCGAGGTTCGGCCCGTAGAGGTGGACGAGCTTCGCATCGCGGTCGCCGAGACCTATGACGTCATCATCGAGCCCAAGGACCAAGCGTACACGCTCTACGCCGAGACCATGGACCGGAGCGGTCACGTCCACGCGACCCTGGCTCCGAAGGCCGGAATGGTCGCCGATGTCCCGAGACGAAGGCGGCGTCCTCTGCTCTCGATGGCGGACATGGGGATGTCCATGGACGGCATGGGCGGCATGGACGGCATGGACGGCATGGACGGCACGGCTGGGGTTGAACGCGGTCCCCACGGGGCGTCGCTGCCAGTTCCACACGCCGGCCAAGGTATGGCAATTGCTCCGCCAGCCGACCTGAGGGGCGCCACGTACATGCAGCGGAGCGCGGCCAAGGGGATCGATCCGGCCGACCTGTCCAGCTTGGGTGCCGTGCCTCCCCACGGCCCCGAAGCGCACGGCCCGACCAACCAGACGGTGGCCCAGCAACCCCGTCGTCGACTGGCGGAGCGGCCTCTCGGGCTGGACGACGTGCCGTGGCGAGTGCTGTGCTACGCCGATCTCGAGGCACGAGAGGTTCGCCCGGATCCGGGACCCGTCTCTCGTGACATCGAGATCCACCTGACCGGCCACATGGAGCGCTACATCTGGTCGTTCAACGGCAAGAAGTTCTCGGAGGACCCGTTCATCGAGCTGACCTATGGCGAGCGCGTTCGCATCGTCTACGTCAACGACACCATGATGAACCACCCGCTGCACCTTCATGGCATGTTCGTGGAGATCGAGAACGGACGCGGTCTAAGGAGGCCACTGAAGCACACCGTGTCGGTGGCGCCCGCAGAGCGCATCAGCTTGCTGGTCACCGCGGACGAACTCGGAGACTGGGCCTTTCACTGCCACCTGCTCATGCACATGGACATGGGCATGTTCCGTGTCGTCCGGGTCCGACCGAACGCGATGGCCGGGAGGACGCGATGATTCTCCTTCTCACAAGCTATGCGTTCGCGGTGGAGCCACTTCAGCCCGACTGGCCGCTCCCTGTCGAGGACGACCACCCTCGCAGCTTGCTCCTGGTGGATCAGCTCGAGCTGCGGGTGCCAGGTCTGCCCGGCAGCGCCGCGACGGACATCGAGGGCTGGTACGGGGGCGATCGCGACCGGTTTCGACTTCGGGCCGAGGGTGCACTCGACCTGGCAGACGGACGGGGCGACGCCGAGCTCGGGCTGGCGTACAGTCGCCTCGTGGGACCGTGGATCGAGCTTCAGGTGGGTGCCGGGGCCGAAGCGCAGAACGAGTCCGGAGCGGGCTGGGAGAGCCGACTCGAGGTGGGGCTGGAGTATGTCGTCCCGTATGATATCGACTTGGAGCTGTTCCTGCGTGTCTCGCACCGGGGTCGGGTGTCCACGCGGGTGACTGCCATCAAGGAGCTGCGGTTCTCGCAGCGCCTCATCCTGCAGGGTCGGGTGGAGGCGACGGCCGCCGCCCAGGCCTCGGTCGACCTGGACAGTCCAGCGGGACTGGAAGCCGCCGTGGCCGGGCTGCGCCTGCGCTACGAAGCTCGCCGCGAGCTCGCCCCGTATCTTGGAGTACAGTGGACAGGGGGGTTGGCTCCGCCGTCGTCCACCGGGTTTCAGAGCGCGGCACAGGTCGTCGGAGGTTTGCGGATCTGGAGGTAGGGCGAACCTTCTCGAGAAGGGCGTATAGTGGGCCTATTCCGAGTCCGCGTCCCGCGCGTGCAAGACTTCGAAGACGAACTGTGCTGTGCAGCCAATTAGGATGAAGCCAGTCAACGACTCGATCCCGGCCATGAATCTCAGGTGGCCGGTTGGGCGCACGTCACCGAGGCCGAGGGTCGTCATGTTGATGACCGAGTAGTTGTACAGATCCATCGCTCCCATTGTTTCGGCCGGGTCGAATCCGCCCAGGTCCATGGTGTGTCCAAGCCAGAAGCCAAATGCGAAGAGTGCTGCCGTCCATAGATGGGAGCATACCGACGCCAGTATCAGCGCAGGTCGTGTCATGCGGGCTAGCACGCGCTGCAATGCAGGCTTGGAGTCGATCGTCTGAAGGCCCGATGCAGCGGTCCGGAGACCTGACAGAACGGCGAGATGGGACGAGGTCGCCAGCACGACCAACATCAACGAGAGAGCGACGGACAGCAGCACGGTTTGGCTCAGGGTGGGAGGACGGCATTTCCACTGACCACTCTTGGGGGCGAACGAGGCGCCAGTTGGTCTCCTGCGCCGCTGGGGCTCCATGCGATGCCGAGGCGCA
>CALATR010001292.1 GCA_937891875.1 uncultured Pseudomonadota bacterium
ACGAGATCATCGCGGCGTACTACTGGGTGCTGTCCTTCTTCGACCCCGACGGGCTGCGCTTCCACCTCGCCGCGTACATGGCCTGGGCGGTGCGGGATCGGTTCTGCTCGCCCAGCAACTCGGTGGACTGGACGATCTACGCCTTGTGCCCGTCCGAGGGGGACACGCGCGACTGGAGCCTCGCGCGGCTGGAGGTGCTGGACCGGGCCCAGGCGGAGGCGGTCGTCGGCTTCCTCGAGCTGATGGCCGCGGACGAGCGCGCCGACCAGCGCGTCGCCCGCGAGGGGCTCGTGTACTGGAGGGCCAGGCTCGAGGCGCTGGCTCAGTCCTGAGCGCCGCTGACCAGCACGATCTCTTCGGCAGCGACGCCGTCCTCGCGCTTGTCGCTCTCCCGGTCCATGATGGCGCGGACCTTCTCCCGCAGGTCGTCGCGCTGGACGAAGACCTGCACCTCTGCGGGCTCGGCGTGCACGTCCACGCACACCTGGCGGGCGGTGGTGGTCTCGTGCACGTCGAGGTCCACGTCGTGGGCGCGCAGGGACAGGCGGCGGGTGGCGCGGGCGCGGCGGCTGGGACGGGCACCCTCGCGGGGCACGATCTCGACGGTGGTCGCGGACTCACCGGGCTTGAGGTCGATGAAGACCAGGCGGTCGCGCTCTCGGGTGGCGACGGTGAGGTCGAGGCGCTGGTCCTGCTCGGTCTGCTCGCCTTCGCCGCGGTGGCGGATGGGCGGGTGCAGCGGGGTCAGGGACAGGGGCGCGTCCCCGTCCGGCGGCAGGCTGGTGCACAGCGTCGGGTCCTTCCACGTGTCGCGCAGCTCGCTGGTGGTGGCGGAGCCGTCGACGAACTGACGCTCGGTCACCCAGGCGCGGTCGTCGCCGTAGGCCCAGCCCGCGGCCCGGCCCTCGTTGCGGGAGCGCTCAGGCGCCGGGATGCCGGGGATCCACCGCGTCGAGACCTGCACGGCCTGCTCGGCGCGGAGTCCCATGCGGGCCAGCGCGGACTCGACGGCCAGGTCACCGACGCGTCGACGCGCGTGGGTGTGGTCGTGCTCGGCGTCGTCGTGGTGGTGGTGCGACTCGTCACCCGAGTGCGCCCACGACAGTGCGATGGACAGGAGGAGGGGGATCATGGGGGGCCTCACCCGGTCCATCGGATCGCCAGCACCCCCGCGTGAGCGAGGTGTAAGGCAGCCCGCTAAACCCTAGGGTAGAGGCGGGATGTCGGTGTCCATCGGCACGAAGGAGGGCCGGGCGAGCTCGATGAGCCAGGTCCAGAACGTGCCGTACCAGCCGAAGCAGAGGAGGAAGCCCTGGACGAAGAACAGGGCGAGCACGAGCATCAGGCCGGCCCACACCAGGCGTCGCAGGAGGACCAGCTGGGGGCGGTGCTCGAGGGCCAGGTAGCCGGCGTCGACCCGGTCCAGCTCCTTCTCGACCAGCGCCCAGGACACCAGCGTGATCAGCCCCCCGGGGACGGCGGTGCAGGCCATGCCGAGCACGGTGAGCACCACGCCGGTGGTCAGCACGGCGATGATCCGGGTGGTCTTGGGGCGCGCCTGGCGGCCGCCATCGCCGAACAGCTCGTCGACCTCGGTCTCGCTCATCGGTCCCCCGCCGCTGCGTCCCCGATGCCGAGCAGCGTCACGAGTCGGGCCTCGAGGGCACGGCAGGCGGCGTCATCCGCATTCAGCCGTCCCTCGGGAGCCGCCAGCCAGCCGTCCTGCAAGCCCACCTTCACCGCGTTCTCCAGGGTCACCAACGACAAGGCCTCCGGTCGCGAGAGCATGCCCTCGGCCACCAGTCGATCCTGCTGGCGCTGCACGCTCCGTACCCAGTCCTTGCGCCCTGGACCCGTTCCGTCCAGGCCAGGTGCGAGGTTCGAGACGATCCGGTACGCCTCGAGGAAGGGGCGGAAGAGCGCCCAGATCTCGCCCATGCGCTCGGGGTCGCGGACCTGGAAGCCCCCGTCGACCTCGGCCATGGCCCCGTGCTGGACGAGGTCGGACAGGCCGCGGCGCGCCAGCTCCGCCCCGTCGCGGTGGGGGTTGAGGGACAGCTCCTGCCGCCACAGATCCGCGAGCCAGCCGAGCTCGCCGGCGAGGCCGTCTGCGGTCACGACCTCGTGGGGGCGGGCTCGGACCACGCAGGAGACGAGGCCGGCGTGGCGGAACGGGTGCAGGCCCTGGTTCTTGTAGAAGTCGAGCTGCAGACGCTTGCCCAGCCGGACCGCCCAGACGCGCTCGGGCTCGCCGGGGAAGTGCTCGAGCACGCGCTGGCCGGCGAGGCGGTCCAGGGTGAGGCGTACGGCCTCGTCGAGACGGGTGAGGGTCGTGGCCTCGGGAACGCCATGACGATGGGTGAACGCCTGGAACCGCTGGATGCGAGCCATCAGGTCGCGGTGGGTGATCCCGCGGCGATCGTGGGCGAGCAGGGCGAGGGCGACCAGCGTCGTGGGCAGCAGCACGGTGGCGTCGCCGATCCGCTGCATGATGACCTTGGCGGTGTCGTGCAGCACGACCTTGTGCTCGCTGGCGGGGCGGTCGAGCCAGGCCTCCCCGGCGGACGCGGCGTCTACCAGCGAGGAGACGGCGACGGGCTCCCCGACCCGAAGGTAGACCCGACCCAGGCGGCGGCCGAAGACGCTGGTCGCCTTCATCGCCTCCCCGAGGTCCTCCTTGCGCTTGTTCTTGCCGCCCAGCTCCCGGAGGTAGGAGCCCTGCTCGGCGACCTGCTCGTAGGCGAGGGCGACCGGCAGCAGGGTGACCTCCTTGCCCGTCGGGCGCAGGGCCGCAGCGTCGAAGATCATGCCCAGGACTCCGACCTTGGGCGGCAGGAGCTTGCCCGACCGGGTGCGTCCGCCCTCCAGGTAGAACTCGATGGGCACGCCGTGGTGGACGAGCTCGCGGAGGTAGCGGGCGAAGATCCGCGGGTGCAGGTGCTCTCCCTCGAAGCTGCGCTTGATGAAGAAGCCGCCGCAGCTGCGCAGGAAGAAGGACACCACCGGGATCGCCAGGTTCTCGCCCGCGACCACGTGGGGCAGGATCAGCTTGTTCCGGTAGAAGACCCAGGCCAGCAGGATGTAGTCGAGGTGGGACTTGTGGCTGGGCAGGATGATCGCCGAGCCCTGGCGCATGGCCTCGCGGATGCGCTCCATGTCCTCTTCGGGAGCGTCGACGCCGCTGTAGACGATGGTCCACAGGGGGCGCAGGGCCAGGTCCAGGATGCGGATGACCCACCAGCGCATGTGGGCGGCGATCCGGTCGTACTCGCGCTCCATCTTGCGGCGTACGGCCTCGACCGAGGTGCCGGTCCGGCGGGACTCCTCCGCGGCGAGCTCCCGCATGGGTGGGGCGTCGAGCACGAGGTTGCGCAGATCGGCGGAGGAGGGGAGGCGGGGGCCGCGCACGACCTGGCCCTCGCGGCGCAGGTAGCGGCGCAGCAGGATGGTCAGGGTGCGGCGCCGGGCGGGCCGGTCGGGAACCCGCTGCAGGAAGCTCTGCAGGTCCACGGCCTCGCCCACCTGGACGAAGTTGTCCGAGGGGTACCAGGCGAGCTTGAACAGGCGCCACACCCACCAGACGCGGTCGGGGTCGGGGAGCACCGCGCGCAGGGCGGGGTGGGTCTGACGATCGAGGCCGCGCTGCCAGACCACCAGCACCGGCACGAGCTGGATGGGGCGGTCGAGGCTTCCCTGGGCGTCGAACAGCGCGGGGAGCGGATCGCTCGGTCGGCGCAGGAAGACCCGGTGCCACAGCGAGCGGCTGGACTCGAGGAACACGGTCAGCGGGGCGCCTGCCTGGGTGGCGCGGGCGATGAAGCCGGACTCCGCGGGGTCGGGAGGACCTCGGCGGGTGAGACGGCGCCAGGCGCGGGAGAACAGGCCGGACCAGGCGCGACCGACCGGCTCCCAGAAGAACTGGGTGACGTCCCAGGCCCAGATCGACAGCGGCAGCCCGCGGGCTGACAGCACCCGGTTGAGCGCGAGATGATCGAGGTTGTTCGCCCGGAGCAGCACATAGACGATCGGGCCGCGCTCGGCCGCCTCACGGATGCGTGCGGCGCTGGCGTCGTCCATCTGCATGCGACCGATCGGCCGGCCCAGGCCGAGAAGCCAGTGGAACCAGCCGAAGCGGCTGAGCATGCCAGTGCCGTACCGTTCCGCCTCGTCGTGGAGACCCGGTGGGATCGAGCTGACGGCGCGCCTCCAGGGAGCGGGCGAGCCTAACGCGTGCCTAGAACGGGTCGCAGCCTTCGTCCTGGTAGCCGTCGGCGTAGGCCTCGGCGTAGCAGGCCTTGTAGCCGACGTCATAGGTGGGCTGGGCCTGATCGGGGGCGCAGTCCGGGCAGGGCTCGCCGCCTGTGATGCAGGCCAGGCGACCCTGGTCGAAGCCGTTCGTCTCACCCGCGTCGCAGCCGTCGAAGCAGGCGTTCTTCTCCTGCACCGTCCACGCGTCCCCCGCGTCGAACGCAGCCTCGGCGGCGGCATCGCACGGATGCACCGGATCGGGGTCAGGCTCCGGCTCGACGATCGGCTCGTCGGTCGGGTCGACGGGGTCGGCAGCGGCACAGGCCGACAGCAACATGAGCAGGGCGACAACGCGCACGGGATCCTCCACCGACAGCTTGTCCTGTCGTCGGCCGATCCGTCAGGTCTCGAAAGCGGGCCGAAAGGGGGCGGTGAGTGCCCTACTCCGGCGGCTTGATGCTGTTCGGGTCCTTCGACCGCTCGATCGCCTGCTCGAGGTCGCCGATCAGGTCGTCGATGTGCTCGATGCCGACGGACAGGCGCACGAGGCCGTCCTCGATGCCCCGGGCGCGGCGGTCGGCGGCGGGGACCGAGGCGTGGGTCATGCTCGCCGGGAGCTCGAGCAGGCTCTCCACGCCACCGAGGGACTCGGCCAGGGTGAAGATCTCGGTGAGGGCGCAGAAGCGCTCGGCGCGGGCGAGGTCTGCGTTCAGCACGAAGCTGATCATGCCGCCGAAGCCGCGCATCTGCTTGCTGGCGACCGCAAAGCCAGGATCCTGATCCCACATCGGGTAGCGGATCAGGCCGACCTCGGGGTGGGCGGACAGCCACTCCACCACCTTCATGGCGTTGTCCTGGTGGCGCTCCATGCGCACGCCCAGGGTCTTCAGCCCGCGCAGGGTCAGCCAGGTGTCCCACGGGCCGGGCACGGCGCCGACGGCGTTCTGCAGGAAGCGGAGCTGGTCGAGCAGGGCGGCGCTGCGGGTGATCAGCGCGCCACCGACCACGTCGGAGTGGCCGTTGAGGTACTTGGTCGTGCTGTGCAGCACGATGTCCGCGCCGAGATCCAGGGGGTTCTGGAAGAAGGGCGTGGCGAACGTGTTGTCCACGACCACGAGGGCGCCGACGGCCTTGGCGCGCTCGGCCACCCGGGCGATGTCGGTGACCTTGAGCAGCGGGTTGGTCGGGCTCTCGAGCCACACGAGGGTGGTCTCGGCGTCGATGACGTCGGCCGGGTCGACCGCGGAGAGGTCTGCGTAGCGGAAGCCGTAGCCGTGGGGGCGGAACACCCGCTCGAACTGGCGGTAGGTGCCGCCGTAGACGTCATCACCGACGACGATCTTGGCTCCGGCCGGCATCATCTGCATGACGGTGGCGGTCGCGGCGAGTCCGGAGCCGAAGCACACGGCCCCGAGGCCGCCCTCCAGCGACGCGAGCGCCCGCTCCAGCGCCTCCCGGGTGGGGTTCTGGGTGCGGCTGTACTCGTAGCCGGTGTGCTTCGCCGGCCACGGCTGGGCGTAGGTCGACGTCTGGAAGATCGGCTGCATGACGGCGCCGGTGATGGGCTCGTGATGCTGGCCGCCGTGGATGGCGCGGGTGTTGAGGTGCTTGTCGTTCGACATGGGGCTGTCCGTGGCGAGTTTCGAGGCGTGCGAAGTGGTCGAGTGGGGCGAGTCTGGTGGCGGGGCGGCATTGGTGGCGGGCCGGTCCCCAGTCCCCAGTCTCCAGTCTCCAGTCTTGCGCGTCTGCATAGCGCAGCGTCACCAATCCGCAGGCGGGACGTCGCTATGTCCTGGTTCAAACGCCTCTTTTCTGTCCTCCGCCCACTGGGGACTGGAGACTGGAGACTGGAGACCGGGCCGCCACTTCCTCGATGGAAGTGACGCGACCTCGCGCGCTCGGCGCCTGCACGGCCAACCCTCAGCGCGTCGTGCACCGGGCGACGTGGTCGATGATGTCGATGCGGGAGAGCACGCCGACGAGCTTGCCCTCGTCGAGGACCAGGGCCAGGCGCATGCGGCGCATCAGGTCCGAGAGCACGGCGACCTCGGTGTCGGGGCTGACCGTGCAGAAGCTGGCGTCGGCGAGGTCTCCGGCGCGGGCCTTGACCGGACCCTGGTGCAGGGCGGCTTCGAGCAGGCGGTTCTCGTGGATGACGCCGACCGTCTTGTCGCCGCGCATGACCGGCATCGCGGAGATGCCGTGGAGCTTGAGCAGGCCGATCGCCTCGGTCGCGGTGACGTCCTCCGAGACCGTGATCGGCTCGCGGGGCCCGAGGTGGGCGAGGATGTCGGCGACCGTGCCCAGGCTGACCGCGGGCTCGGTGAAGCCGTTCTCGTCCATCCAGGTGTCGTTGTAGATCTTCGAGAGGTAGCGGCTGCCGCTGTCCGGCAGG
>CALATR010001293.1 GCA_937891875.1 uncultured Pseudomonadota bacterium
ATGATCCCGCTGACGCTGGACAGCATAATCAGCTTGCCTGCGCGCTGGGTGCGCATGGCGGGCAACACCGCACACGTCATGGCCCACACGCCGAAGACGTTGACGTCGAACACCTTGCGCAGCTCCTCCTCGGTCAGCAGCTCCAGGAAGCCGCCGAGCGCCACGCCGGCGTTGTTGACGAGCCCATCGATGCGGCCGTGCTCGTCGAGGATCCGCGCGACCGCGGCTTCCCGCTGGTCCTTGTCGGTGACGTCCAGCTGGACCGGCCGCACGTCGAGCCCGGTGGAGCGCGCCACCAGCTCGTCCTTGGTCGCGAGATCACGCAAGCCGGCGTAGACCGTGTGCCCTCGCCGGGCGGCCTCCACCGCGATGCCGAGCCCGAACCCTGAGCGGCAGCCCGTAACCAGCGTCACCATGTCGACCTCCGGACCCGCGGATTGCCACGTTATGTCCGAGGCGTCCACCCGGCGAGGCGGGTCGCCGGATCCGATGGCATGACCATGATGGCTGGAGGAAGTGTGCTGATCCTGCTCTCGACCCTGATGTCCCAGGCCGCCCCGCCCACTGCGCCGACCACCTACGCCGCGGCCCAGCCGCAGAGCAAGGTCCAGGCGATCCTCGATGGTGCGGTAGAGAGTGCAGTCAGTGAGTTCTCGTGGGCCCTGCGGCCGATGGTGCGGCCCAAGCTCGCGCCCCTCGCCACCGCCTGTCCGTCCTACGACGTGCACATCGACGGGCCCGCATTCCGGATCCAGTGCAAGGGCAAGGACCCCTTCGAGTGGACGGTCGGCAAGAGCGACGCCTGGACCAGCCCCGACGGACGCCAGATGACGGTCACCCTGCGCCAGGAGGGCGCGCGCTTCCACCTCGACTTCGTGGGCAAGGAGGGTGGCAAGACCTACATCTACGACTTCGCTGGGGACGGTCTCGTCGTCACCCAGAAGATCTACGCGGACAAGCTCCCGAGCCCCATGCAGTGGACCCTGTCCTACCGCACGCCATAGGACCCGCGATCGCGTAGACGTGGCGTCCGAGGCGGATCCTCGGACGCCCCGGATCTTCACTCGAAGCGCACCCGCCCGGAGCCGGTCTCCTGGATGTCGCGCTCGGAGGGATCGCCGTGGATGGTGGCGCCACCGCTGCCGGACAGACGCGCGCGGAGGGACTCGACGACGGTCATCTCGACGCCGCCGCTGCCGGAGATCGTGATGTCTGCCTCGCGGGCGACCAGACCCTCCTGCTTGACCCCACCGCTGCCGGACAGGTCGATGGCGACCGAGTCGATCTGACCCCGGATGTCGTTGCCGCCGGATCCGCTGGACACCACCTCGAGGTTGCAGGCTTCCAGCTCGTCGATGACGACCCGACCGGATCCGGTGTGCAGGACCGCCAGCCCGCACGCCTCGGGGGCGATGGCGTGGGCGATCTCGACCGCGCCGGAGCCGTGGGAGTCGACGTCGGTCAGCGCGCCGGCGGTGCCGTCCACGACGAGGGCGCCGGATCCATCACTGCCGACGCGGGCGAGCATGGGGAAGTCACCGACCACCTCAAGCCCGCCCGATCCGTCGGAGCGCGCCTCGAAGAGCTCGGGCAGCACCACCTCGGCGGTGCAGTCGGTGCGGGGCAGCAGCGTCACGCCCGGCGTGGCGCGCACGATCAGCATGCCGTCGGACTCGACCTCGACCTCGATCTCGTCCAGGAGGTTGTCGTCGCAGGTCAGCTCGAAGCTGCGCTGCTCACCCGGCGACACGGTCACGTGGACCATCGTGCTGCTGACGATGCCAGTGGCACCGTCGATGTCGCGGGTCTCGGTGGCGGCGTCGCCGGATCCGACGTGGCCGACCACGCAGGCTGGAATGAGGACGAGAGCGGGGATCGTGAACAGGCGCATCATGGGTTCCTCCAAGTGTCGCCTGGTTGGACACCGGCCCCGGTCCCACCTGTCACCGCGGATCCCCGATTTCCTGACGAGCCCGGCAGCGACGGATCCAGCGAGCGGTGTCAGGGACCGGTCATCCAGTCCGGACCTCCCATACCGCACAATGCACATCCACCCCTGCAGTTGAAGGAGGGACCATGCGACCCTGGCTGATGCTCCCGCTCCTGCTCCCTGGCCTGTGGGCAGGCATCACGTTCGCAGCGCTCTGGCCCGCCGATGCGCCAGTGTGGCTGTTGCATCCGCTCACCCCTGCCGCCCTCGCCATCACCGGCATCATCGTGGCCTGGTTCATGGAGCAGGTGCGCTCCAACCCCCGCCGCGTCAGCCGCCGTGGCTTCTTCGCGCGCCTGTTCGAGCCCAAGCTGGCCGAGGAGACCGACGAGCCGATCGTCACCGAGCCCGAGCCCTGGATCTCGGCGCCGGACGACCTCATCGCCTTCGACGACAGCCAGCCCAAGTGGCGCTTCACGCCGATCCCGACCGACGCGCTGCACGTGGGCATGCCCCAGACCGCGACGCCGGCGCCGGGACGCTAGCAGACCTCCGGGCCTCCGCCTCGCCTACGCCGTCTGCGCCGCGGGGGTCTGCACCTGAGCCTCGAGCCACGCGATCAGGTCCGCGGTGACCTGGTCGCGGTTGGTCTCGTTGAGCAGCTCGTGGCGGGCACCCTCGACCAGCTCCACGTCCAGCTCGTCGAAGCCGCGGGCGGTGTAGAGGTCCACCAGGCGACGGAAGCCGACCTGGCCCTCGTGCACGGGATCCTCGCCGCCGCTCATGATGCGGATCGGCAGATCCTTCCGGATCTTCGCCACGTTCTCCGGCTTCTCGAGCTCGCGGAAGGCCTCCAGCAGGTCGACCCACAGCCCGGTGGTCGAGGGGAACCCGCACAGGGGATCCTCGACGTACTTGTCCACCTCGGCCGGGTCGCGGGAGAGCCAGTCGAACTCGGTGCGGCGATCGGGGATGGCGCGGGAGAAGGCGCCGAAAGACAGGCGCTGGAGCAGCCAGCTGACCTTGCGCCGACCGAGGCGCCAGCGCTCGAGCTTCGCGAGCTGCCGACCGACCTTCACCAGCAGACCGGTGTTCAGGGTGCTGCCGCTGATCACGGCTGCGGCGTAGTCGTCGTGCTCGAACAGGAGCGACTGCAGGGCGTAGGAGCCCATCGAGTGCCCCAGGATGGCCAGCGGCGCGTCGGGATGGCGGCGACGGGCCTCCTCGCTGACCGCGCGAACGTCGCCGACCACCTTGGCCCAGCCGTCCTCGTCGGCGAAGTAGCCGAGGTCGCGCACGCTGTGGGCGGTCTGGCCGTGGCCGCGCTGGTCGTGGGCGACCACCGCCCAGCCGCGCTCGGTCAGGGCACGGGCGAAGCGGGCGTAGCGCGCCGCGTGCTCCCCCATGCCGTGCACGATCTGCAGCACCGCGACCGGCTCTGTGTCGGGAGTCCAGTGGTACAGGTGCACAGCGGTGTCCTGCACGTGCAGCAGCGAGCTGTCCTCGTTCATCCGACCTCCGGGCGGCCTTCCTCACCCGCTTGACCGCCGTCCGCCAGCAATGAGGAAGGCGCGGCTCGCCCCGCCCTGCTAGCCTTGCGCCGTGACCCAGGGTCAGGACCAGCGCCGCTACAAGATCCTCGAAGTCCTCGGCAAGGGTGGCTTCGGGACCGTCTACCGCGCCGAGCTGATCGGGAGCGGCGGCTTCAAGAAGCAGGTCGCGCTCAAGGTGCTCAACCCCGAGCTCCAGAACAGCGGGGACATCGTGCAGCGCCTGCGGGACGAAGCGCGCATGCTCGGGCTGTTGCGCCACCGCGCCATCGTCAACGTCGACGCCCTGCTCCACCTCGACGGTCGCTGGACCATCGTCATGGAGTACGTCGACGGCGCGAGCCTGCGCGACGTGCTGTCCACCGGTCGGGTGCCGGTGAGCGTAGCGCTCGAGATCGTCGAGGAGGTCGCCGCCGCGCTGGAGGTCGCCTGGTCCACCCCGGGAGAGGGTGGCCGTCCGCTGGGGCTGCTCCACCGGGACATCAAGCCGGGCAACGTGCAGCTGACCCCCCGCGGCGAGGTGAAGCTCCTGGACTTCGGCGTTGCAAAGGCCGACTTCGGGGATCGAGAGGCCCACACCCGCTCGCTCATCTTCGGCTCGATCAACTACCTCGCACCGGAGCGGCTCGACTTCGAGGACACCCACAAGGGAGACATCTACGCGCTGGGCTGCGTGCTCTTCGAGCTGCTGGTCGGCGAGCAGCAGCCCAAGGCGAGCATCAACCCGCGCAAGCACCGGGAGCGGGTCGACGAGGCGCGCCGGAAGGTGCTGGACGCCCACAACGATCCCGACCTGGCCGAGCTCATCGAGCGCTGCCTCGAGTACGAGCCCGAGCGGCGCCCCGACGCCCGCGCCCTCGAGCGCCGCGCCCGCGCCATCCGCCGCGGCTACCCCGAGCCCTGGCTGAAGGACTGGGCCGAGCAGGCGGTGCCCAAGGCCATGGCCCACCGCAGCCGCTCCGAGGACGAGTGGTCCGGCTCCATGATCGAGGAGAGCGGGTCCATCGGCAGCAACCAGACCCTCGGCCTGTTCGGTGACGAGGCGACCCACCTGCTCGAGGACGAGACCCTGCCGCCGCCGGAGCCGTCGGCGCCGATGCGCTCCGGTCCCATCCAGGACGCGTCCAGCCACTCCTCCGCGACGAAGAAGCCGCCGCCGCCGACCCTTCCGCCGAGCGCCATCCCCAAGGCGTCCGCCCCGACGCTCCCGCCGAGCGCCATCCCCAGCGCGAGCCGGCCGGGCGCGAGCCAGACCCCCGCGTGGAGCCACGGCACCCGCAGCGCACCCACGACCGCCGAGCCCCCAACCCCGCCGCCGCGCAGGCGCGAGGTGAAGGTCAGCCGCCGCAAGAAGCGCTCGGGTCGGGTGATGCGCTGGGTCGTGGGCATCGCGATCACGCTGCTGCTGCTGATCATCGCGGTGCCGGTCCTGCTGGTCGTCGCCGGTGGGGGCGGGCTGTACGCCCTGCTCGCCGGCACGGGCATCTGGCAGGAGGCCTGGCAGGAGACCGTGTCCGACACCATGGACGAGCTGACCGGCAAGGTCCGGGCCTGCCACGCCACCCTCGAGCGCGACGACGTGATCGGCATGCTGGCGCGGGGCAAGGATCCCGCCGTGGCCGACAAGATCTCCTTGCTGGAGCTGGTCGAGGTCGAGACCACCGTGGAGGACGCGGCCAGGGACCAGGTCATCGACGAGATCGAGTACATCCGAATCGAGCAGGTCTGGCTGAAGGTGACCGCGGACTAGGCCGGGGGGCGACATGAATCGAGAGGAGATCCTGGCAGCACTGCTCCAGTGTCTGGACGACGACGCGGTGAGCCGCTCGGAGCGGGCCGTCATGGACGACATCATCGATGAGCACCTGCCCGGCCGGGACGCGCGCATGGCGGTGCAGGCCCAGCTCTTCGACGCCGTGCGCGAGCGGCTGCGCCACCCCGACGACAAGCGCCTGCTGGACGGGCTCGAAGACGCCCTGCGCCTGCTGCGGCCGGAGCGCGCACGCGCACCCTCCCCCTTCGAGGTCCACTTCGGACCCGAAGCGCCCATGTGGGAGACCCTGAAGGCCATCGTCGACGGCGCCCGCGAGACGCTGGACCTCGCCGTCTTCACCCTCACCGACGACAGGCTCGCCGACGCCCTGCTCCGCGCCCACCGCCGCGGGGTCGCCGTCCGCATCCTGTCCGACGACGACAAGTGCTACGACCGCGGCAGCGACATCTTCGAGCTGCGCACCGCCGGCATCCCGGTCGCCATGGACGCGAGCCCGTACCACTTCCACCACAAGTTCGCGGTGGTGGACGATCGCATCGCGATCACCGGCTCCTACAACTGGACCCGCGGCGCCGATCGGGACAACCGCGAGAACCTGCTCATCACCCACGATCCGCGCATCGTGCGGGCCTACGCCGAGGGCTTCGAGGCGCTCTGGTCGGAGCTGAACGACTAGAACACGCCGATCCGCCCTGGCCACAGGAAGAGCAGGCTGGTCCGGGTCGCCAGCGCCGGCTCCCCTTCCCGGTCGGTGATCGGCACGAGGCCAACGTCGATGGCCACCGTCGCCAGCGCCACCCGTCCGCCGACGAGCGGTCGGACCTGCTGGGCGATCCCGGTGCGCAGGCTGGGCGCGTCGGCGGCGCGACTCACGGTCTGCACGACGCTGACGCCACCGTAGACGTCGGTGCGCAGGGTCCAGTAGCCCTGGCCGGCACGCACGCGCAGCCCCCCCCAGGCCTCGGCGACCGACCAGGACACGCTGCCGTAGCGGAGCGCGTCGAAGTTGGGCCGTCCGGCAAGCGAGACGCTGCCGCCCAGCACGACCCGATCGCGGATGGCCGCCTCCACGACGACGCCCCCCGACGCGGTCCCGTCTTCCGCCCCGAACAGGCTGCCGGCCAGGGCCGCGCGGAAGGACCCGCCGATGACGGAGCCTCGATCGGGGTTCTCGAGCGATGCGACCAGCGGCTCCACCCGGGAGGCGAAGCCCAGGCCGTCCCCGCGCAGCCGCCGGCTGACCACGCCGACCAGCCGGCCCTGCTCGTCGACCAGAGGACCCCCGCTGTTCCCCGGGTTCACCGGGGCGGTCGTCTGCACGGTCCGCGGTCCGACCGCGGCGATGATCCCCTCGCTGACGGACCAGCGCAGGGTGCCGGCGAGATAGCCTTCAGGGGCGAGCGAGCCGAGTGGGTGGCCCCACGCGCGCACCACCATGCCCGACACGACCGGCTCCTCACGCACGGAGAGCCAAGGTTCTCCCGCCAGTTCTGGCGCCTCGAGCACCGCCAGATCGTAGCGGGGCAGGCGTGTCTGGACCCGGGCGACCGCCGTGCGTCCATCGCGGGTCTGCACCCGAGCCCGCGCCCCGTCGGAGATGCAGTGGTAGGCGGTCACGATGCGCCCGTCCGCTCCCACGAAGGCCCCGGCGCAGGTGCTGGAGCCCTGGCGCACCAGCACGACCGCGGTCGACGGATCCGCGGCGGCGGTCACCTGGAGCATGTCCCCCGCGTCCTGGGCATGGGCGGTCCCTGCCGCGGCGAGCCCGACCCACACCAACCCGACGCCGCACCAAGCCCTGCCCATGAGGCCTCCCGGCCGCCACCGTAGCGCGCTACGGGGCGGCATGCGCTCCATCCATGCCGCCGCTGTCGTCGTCTTCGCCCTCGGTGCCTGCACCGGACAGCCCGCGCCGCCGACGGTGCAGCCCCCGCCTCCCCTGGAGGGTGCGACCGAGGCGCCGATCCCCGCCGAGCCCGCGACCGATCCCGCGTCCACCGAGCCCGAGGCACCCTCCATCGTGCCCACCGAGCCGCGCTACGCCGCGACCCACGTCCTGGTCGCCTGGCAGGGTGCCGTCGGTGCGGGCCCCGAGGTGACCCGCTCGAAGGCCCAGGCGCTCGCGCTCGCCCGGGACCTGCACGCCCAGGCCGCCGGCGGCGCGGCCATCGACGCGCTGGCCAGGGAGCACTCCGACGACGCGACCGCCCCCCGCGGCGGAGACCTCGGCGTCTACGCGACCGGCACCATGGTGCCCGACTTCGAGAAGGCCGTCGCGAGCGTCGATGTCGGCCAGATCGCCCCGCTGGTCGTCACGCCGTTCGGATACCACGTGATCCGCCGAGATGCGGTGGTGGAGGGTCACTTCCGCCACATCCTGGTCGCCTATCAGGGCAGCTGGCGCAGCACCGCCACCCGCACCGAGGCGGAGGCACGCACGCGGATGCAGGAGGTGCTGGACAGGCTCTCCGCCGGCGAGTCCTTCGACGCCGTCGCCAAGGTCTACAGCGACGACCCCTCGGTGAGCGTCAACGGCGGGGACCTGGGCCTGGTCGCCCCCGGCCAGCTCGTGCCCGACTTCGAGGATGCCGCGTTCGCCCTGAAGCCCGGCGGGAGGTCCGGCATCGTGCGCACCCCATACGGGCTGCACGTCATCGAGCGCGTCCCGTGAGGAAATACCACGTTGCCGCATCTGCCTCTGGCCCCGCCACGACAGCGAGCTAGGCGGCACGCTCCCCGTCCTAGACGACCCCAGGACCACTGCATGACCCGCCTGTCTCGCGACGCCATCCTGCAGACCTTCGCCTCCTACGGCCGCCCGCGGGAGCGCTGGCTCACCGGCGCCGAGTTCGAGCGGCACCTCCTCAAGCCGGACGGCTCGCCGCTCACCTACCCGGAGGAGCACGGCATCCGCTGGATGATCGAGCAGCTGGGCGCGCGGGGCTGGGAGGTCAAGAAGGAGGCCGACAACCCGATCGCCGCCCACATCGGCCCCCAGTGGCTGACGCTCGAGCCCGGCTGTCAGTGGGAGCTGTCCGGCACGCCCTTCCGCACCATGTCCCAGGTCCTCGCCGAGGCCCGCGCCTTCGACCAGCTCACCGACGAGCTGCTCGCCGAGGGCGGCCACAAGGCGAAGCAGGTGCACCTCGGCTTCACCCCCTTCGCGAAGATCGGCGACATTCCCTGGGTTCCCAAGGGTCGCTACGTGCAGATGCGCCAGTTCCTCATCCAGGTCGGCGACCTCGCCCACCACATGATGAAGGGCACGGCCGCGGTGCAGGTCAGCTTCGACTTCCTCGACGAGGAGGACGCCGCCGCCAAGATGAAGCTCGCGAGTCAGCTGGCGCCGATGACCACCGCCCTGCTCGCCAACTCGCCATGGGCCGAGGGCGGACCGTCGGGCTTCATGAGCTGGCGCGGCCACATCTGGACCCGCACCGATCCCGCCCGGACCGGCATCCCCGCGGATCGGGCCTTCACCTACGAGGCCTGGATCGACTACCTGCTCGACGTGCCGATGATGTTCATCGTCCATGGCGACGACTACGTCTCCGGCCGCGGCCTGTCCTTCCGCCAGTGGATGGAGGACGGCATCGACGGGCGCTTCCCCGGCTGGGACGACTGGGAGACCCACCTCACCCAGGTGTTCCCCGAGGTCCGAGTCAAGAAGCAGATCGAGATCCGCGGCGCCGACTGCGTGGATGTGGACCTTGGAGCCGCATTCTGCGCCATGTGGCAGGGTCTGTACTACTGTACGGGTGCCCTCTCCGATGCCCTCGAGCTCGCCGGCGAGTTCGCCGCGGAAGGCACCAAGGAGGAGCGCTTCGACCAGGCCTGCCGCCACGGTCTGCAGGGCACGATCAGCGGCCGCCAGACCGTCGACTGGGCCCGCGATCTGGTGAAGATGGCCGGCGAGGCGCTCGATCGCTGTCAGCCGGTGGACAGGCACCTGCTCGCCCCGCTCGAGGATCTGGTCGACGACGGCCGTTGCCCGGCGCGACAGGCCCTCGACCGCTTCGGCCCCCACCCGACGGTGTCGCAGATCCTGGGCGCGTGAGCCCTGGGAGTGGTCGTCACGCGGCCGACGCGCTACCGTCACCGGGCTGCGTGGAGAGAGGCACCATGGGCGCCGCAGATCTGAAGCTGGCACGTTCGGGGGGATCGGGCCCGCGACCGGGAACCCGGGAGCGCGCGCGGGGGCTGTCCCTCGCCCGTCGCATCGACCGGACCCGGGCGCTGATCCAGCAAGCCCGCCGCCGGGTGAAGCGCAGCGACGCGAAGGGCCGCAAGAAGGCCCGGGCCGCCCTCGCCACCCTGCGCGAGGTGCTGCAGGGCATGGAGCAGGACGCCCTGTCCCGCGGGGTCAGCGTGTCCTACAAGGAGGACGCGGTCCGGCTGCTCGGTGAGGCCGAAGAGCAGCTCGATCGGGTGGTCTCGCGCAAGAAGGCCCTCAAGAAGCGCCACCTGCGCCACCTGCGCCGGGAGATCACCGACGTGGCCCGCCGCCTCGAGGCGATGATGGCGACGGATCCGACGACGGACGAGGTGCCGCGCACAGCGCTCCGCGAGGCGTCGGCCGCATCGGACGGGCCGGTTGCAGACGCCGAGGCCAAGGACGCCGCCGCCTCCGCCGAGAACGCTTCCGACGGTGCTACTCCGTCGGGAACCAGCCGTCCTGACGCCGCTTCTCAGCCATGAGCACCGCGGCGGCGACGCTGACGTTGAGCGACTCGAGGTCACCCGCCAAGGGGATCCGCACGGCCCGGCTGCAGCGCTTGCGCTGACTCTCGGTGAGACCGCCCCCCTCCCCGCCCATGACCAGGGCGACGGGACCGGCGAGGCGCGCCTTGCCCATGGGCTCCCCGTCGAGATCCGCGGCGACGAGCGGGATCCCCGCCTTCTCCAGGTGCTTGGCCGCCGAGTGGAAGGACTCGCGCACGACCGGCACCTCCTCGGCGCCGCCCATGGCCACCCGCTGAACCACCGGCGAGAGCGAGGCGCCCCGACGGGTCGGCAGGATGACCCCATGCACTCCAAAACCCAGGGCGGAGCGCAGGATCGCGCCCAGGTTATGCTCGTAGGCGAGCTCGGAGCACAGGATGACGAAGGGGTGCTCGCCGCGGGCGAAGACCTGGTCGATCAGCTGGGCCGTGGTCGGCTGCACCAGGGGCTCGGCGTGGGCGATGACCCCGTTGTGCACACGACCGTCGGAGCGCTTGTCGAGCTCGCGGCGCTCCACCTTGGACACGGGCACGCCCTGGTCACCGGCGAGGCGCAAGATGGCGTTGATCCGGTCGTCCGGGCGCGCCCCCCCATCGAGCCAGATCCGCACGACCCGACGACGACCCCGCTTCAGGGCCTCGACGACCGGGTTGCGTCCTTCCAGCTGATCCATCGCGACCTCGACTACAGCAGCGCGGCGGCGAGCTCGGCGAGCTCGGAGCGCTCACCCTTGGACAGGGTGACGTGGCCGGCGATGTGGCTGTCCTTGAACCGCTCGACCGTGTAGGTCAGGCCGTTGGACAGGGCGTCCACGTACGGGTTGTCGATCTGGTAGGGGTCGCCCGTCATGACGATCTTCGTGTCCTCGCCCGCGCGGGTGAGCACGGTCTTGATCTCGTGGGGCGTCAGGTTCTGCGCCTCGTCGATGATCATGAACTGCTTGGGGATGGAGCGGCCGCGGATGTAGGTCAGCGGCTCGACCACGATGATCTTCTTGTCCAGCAGGTACTGGAACTG